>NZ_JBQHWS010000001.1:0-169921 GCF_052063845.1 Blautia sp. HCP3S3_D9 | reverse complement strand
CTGCTTTCGTACAAAACATCGAAAACAGTATAAAATCAAATGCTGTTGTAAAAGCCCTGAAGCGGCTTATTCAGCAAAGGGGCACTCATTTATAAAAGTTGTAAACTGGTGTTTCTAAACAAATCAAGCTTTAATTCCTGAAATTCTTTATTTCCGTGGGTCGCCTCTCCAAGAGCAAATATCTTTACATTTTCCGGTATCGCAATATCATCGATTTCCTCTGCAACTTTCAGAAATTCTTCATTATTTACCTGTGTTCCGGAGTTCATGCCCCCATAAGATATATATCTTATGAATGCCATGATTGCAGCTCCAAATAGAAACGCCACGATTATCTTTCCAATATATCGCTTTTTTGCATGATCTTTTTTCATCCGTCAACCAACTCCTCTCATCTTTTCACGCTTATAATTTCGAAAAATCTGACACCTGATATCACACACGGCTCAATATGTATATGTTCAGGATATGTGATATTTACATTTTCAAAACTTACAATTTCCACTCCACCCCGTCCTCGTCGGTCCATGTATCCGTACCGTTATAGGTAAAACGGCGTTCAATGCGATCCATATAGGTGCCGTCCGCTAATTTATATACCGTTGTCGTGTCGCCGCGGAGATTCACAAGCTCTACCACATCCGCTCCCGGATAACCCGACTCAGCTTCATCGTCTCCACCCTTTCTTGTTTCGCCCTCGCCCTGCGACCAGCAAAGCAAGAGCCCCTTATATTCTGTGTACAGAAAAGTCCCGTCATCCGTTTTCTCAGCTGTAAGCTCCATTTTCATGGAGCTTTGGTCAAAGTCATTGGTCATGTCGGCGGAGAGAATATCGCCACTCAGCGAATATGTACCGGTTCCGCCGTCCGCTCCGATATACCATGAGATATGGCCATCGCTTGTGATCTCCATGCTGCTGCCGAACTCCATAGCGCCGGGGATCGCCTCCATAGCGGTGGCATTGTCTTTTTCATCTTCCACCAGATGCCTCGGGCCAACCAGATCGTCCGCTGTCACGGCATCCGGATTATTATGCTCCTGCACCGGTGGCGCGATGGAAACGGAGGTGTCCGTCGTTTCCCTGGTAGGAGCCTCAGCGGGAAGGATTTCTTCTTCCACAGTGGAATTCGACGGCTCCGGTGTCTCCGCCGGTTCCGTGCTCGCAGGCACTTTGTCCACATCAACGTGGATCCTGCCCTTTGCATTCTGCCCTGCGACGACGATTGCGTAGGGACCGTCCACAGGAGCCTCCACGGTAAATTCCGTCACGGTTCCGTCCCCCTGATAGAGCGATGTTCCGTCCGGTGACGTAATCTTCATCTCCAGCGACCCTTTCACCGTCTCGAATAAAATTTTGAGCGTATCACCCTGCTTCAGCTCCAGGGTGTGGGTGTCCGTGCCGTTCATGATTTTGACATCCAAGTGGTATGAATCCGCGTTCTTTGCGCTGCTTCCGTCAAAGGCGGAGCTGGACGCGCACCCGGCCAGAGATAGCAGGAGAGCACAGACGGTCATAACAATAACGAAAAATTTTTGCTGTTTCATAATGGTTTCCTTTCAGGGTTCAGATTTGGTTTGATTGAACATGATCAAGTTGCTATTTCTTATCCATATTCATCCGAATCACATTAAAAAGGTTTGACAGCAATATGCACGCCAATGCGATTGCCAATGGTGTCGTGGTCTCATTTCTGTCAAAAATGCTGACGCACAGAAAGATCACACCCGCTGCGATCAAACCTAAACTTGCTATGATGAAAAGTTTATTCAATATTTTTTTCATTTCATTTTCTCCTCTTTCAAAAAATCTTACTCATGACTGCTTAGCGCATGTCCCGGTTCATCAGATCAAAGTCAATGTACTGCCCGTTCAGCTTAAAGAAGGCCGGGAAGGTACACAGCTTGCGGAAGCCGAACTTCTCATAGAGCCGGATGGCGCGGAGATTGTCGCTTCGGACCTCCAGATTGATCTGCTCAAAGCCGTTTTCCACAGCAAACGCAAGAACGGCTTCCATGAGCGCGGAGGCGGCCCCGTAGCCCCAATAGGCTTTTCGCACGCTGATCCCGAACTCGCCCCGATGGCTCATGCGCCTCGGCTTGCGGTTCAAACTGGCATCTCCGATGATTTGACCGTCCGCCCAGGCAAGATACTGCACATTGTCCTTTGAAGCGACCTGCGCGGCCAGATACTGCGTTTCCGCCTCTACATCCAGCGGTACGCCCTCCGGGCCGAAGCTGAGATTGTCCGTCTCTCCGCCGACGCATTTCAAATAGTCCAGCAGGGCGGCGGCGTCCTCCGGCCGCGCCTGCGTAATCATAAACGGTGCATTTTTCTCCATACTCACTTATATACCTCCAGGTTTGATCCGATATTTCGTTTCTATATATCCGCTTCTCCGGTAAAAACGCTTTGCGCTTTCTCCTCGATTTGGGAAAGGGCAGCCAAAACCTTTTTTATATTCTCCTCTCTTGGGAGAATGGTATGAATGTTTACCTCCGGATGCTCCGCAGCGAACGCTTTCAGGAAGTCCAACAGGTTGTCCTTCGTTTTCATGTAATCCTCGATGATCACGCTGTCGCTGAATCCGAGCTGTTTCAGCAGGATCGCGGAAACCACGCCGGTTCTGTCTTTTCCTGCGCCGCAAAAGTACAGCACATTGCTTTCCGCCTTCAAAATGACGCAAATAATCCGCTCCATCTGTCCATCTATCATCTTCAAATAAGCATCGGCAACAGACTCCGGAGATTCTGGTACGCCTCCGCCCCCGGTAACAGGCAGATGATAGTAGGTAAACCCGCTTTCCGTCTCCAGTCTGCACGGCTTTTGCGCATATTCCGTCTTTTCCCGCAGGTCAATGATTGTAGTAACGCCATTTTTTCGCAGCCAACTGACTTCTTCATCCGAAAGGTTCCCCGGATAATCGCTTCTGATATACCGCAAGGTTCCCGTAGGCAGCGCTCTCGTATTCCTCGTTGATTTCAGCAAAGAACCCATACGGCCGCCCTCCAATCCTCCTTTTTGCAAAAATTCATTGGTATCCTCCTCACAGTTTTTTTACGCACATACCGACCAGCAGTCCGACGAGCATCCCCATAGACAGGGTGATGCCGATGTACTCCGGGAAAATGGCGCCAACGGCGGCCCCGAAGCACATCCCCAGGCTCATCCCCATGGCCTCATAGTCGTTTTTCTTTTCCTGCTTCTTTTTCTTTTCTGCCCGTCCGGCGAAGAACACAGCCAAGCGATCCCGGCCACCACCAGCGGCAGCGCCGCCATCATAAAGTCACGCATAAATTTTCACTCCCTTTTTCTTTTAAGACACCACTGCGCAAAGACCGCCTGACGGCTTTGTGAGGTGTTGCCTTTACTCTACAACAAAATCTGTCCAATCAATATGGTTATACACCATCCTTTATCGCCGCCCAAGATAGCGGAATGTATGCCGCTTGTATTCCCGGTACGCCGCGCCGAATGTTTCCTCCAGATACCGTTCCTCCTGCGAAATTTGTAAATGCAGCATCACAATGGCAAACACCGTAAGCGGCACGGTCAGCAAATTGCAGTACATCAGCATCACACCGATATACATGAGGTCAAAGCCGAGAAAGGCCGGATTGCGGCTGAACTGATAGATGCCGGATGTGACCAGCTCTGTGCGATCCTGATCCGGGATGCCCGCCCTCCAGCTATCCTTCATACTGAGAACGGAAAGGAGAAAAATCAAATCACCGAGCATTCCGGTGACAAAGCCGGTAAAGCGCGCCTTTGCCGCAAGGCAGCTCCAGCCAAACGCTATGGACACAAGCTGTGCAATCACAACGCCCAGCGTAGCAATGCTCATCAGCAGTTCCACTGTGTGAATGGACTTTTCTTTCCGCTGTCCGATTTGCCGCGTCCGGATGCCGCGGCGCTTCTGCGCCAGCATCTTGGCAAAATATATGCCGTAAAACACTGCCAGCACAAAAAGGGCAGGCAGGGGATAAGAGAGAATTTCTTCCACCGGATATTCCATAATGCAACTCCTCTAATGAATTTTGTTTTAGCCATTACTTTTTTCTATTCTTCCTTGTGCAGGCCACTCGGATAAACGGTACAAGCAGCAGAAGACATACCAGAACAGAGCCGCCGAGCTGCCCGTAGGACATCCACACATTTGATTCCGGCGGGCAGGGATAAATCATTGCCACAGCCACACGGAAAATCCAAAGCACAAGCAAAAAAACATAAATATAGAACGCTTCCGGATTCTTCGCAAATACCTTTTTGCCCCACAGAATGACTGTAAGGCTTAGCCCCGACAGCAAAAATGAAAAGCACAGGTTTACATAATTGATGGGAACCACCAACGTTTCATACGGTATATATGACGCCCAGCCAAACATCCACGGCACGGTAAAGTGCCACAGCCCCACCAACAGGCTGATTGCCGCTCCAGAATAGTACATGATTTTATACTTTTTCATCGTTTTTCATCTGCCTTTCATAGCCTGTTCCCTCTCGCTTTTGTGAGCAGTCATTCGGAGCAGATAGATAAAATATACCAACAGTACGATAAATTGTACCGCGCCCAAAATAATTTCATACTGCGCGTAGCTATCCCCACTGATGAAGGAACAGAAGTCGTGCAGGGCGTGGAGCAGTACGCAGGGGAGAAGGCTGCGCCCCTCCGCGAAAATCAAGGCAAGTATCATTCCGTAGACCAGCGCGAAACAAATCTGTAGGATAGTTTCAAAAAACTCCGCGCCGCCTGCAATATTCAGAATATGGCTCAGCCCGAAAAGGACGGAGGAGATTATCATTGCCTTTATGGTGCCGTGCTTCAGCCACAAGCCGCAGATAATTCCCCGGAAGAAGATCTCCTCCGCCATCCCGATACCAAGCGTCAAAAAAAAGTTTGCTAAAATAAATGCCGCACCGCCATTAAGGTTTATTCCCGCTGCAAAATGGGAAAAGGCAATGAGCAAAAGCGGCACAAAATATAGCATTCTCTTTGCTGCACCTTTTTCTGCGCCATGAAATCCGAGTTTGGAGATCCCCTTGAATCTGATGATGTAATACGCTAATGTGATAATTACAAGTCCCCAAATAACAGCGCCCCTGATAAGCGCAGAGGGAATGCCATCTATCCCCGTGATAACAACGATTGCGCCCTGGGCGAAAAAGAACAGCAACAGCACAAGCATTGCTATAGCTGTTTTAAGGATAATTCTTTCCTGTATCATTTCGATCCTCCTGTCACGGTCATACACCGAAAATGGATTCTGTCAACGTGTTCTGTTTTCCACGAAATCAGAAACAGCCTTTTTGATTTCTTCTCCGTGCCCTGTCAGCAAATGCCCGCCGCTTTCAAAGGAAATGAACGTGCAGTTCGGGAATCTTGACACCGCTCTCTTGGTGTCGGCGTAGCTTGCCAGCTTATCGTCTTTTGCATGGAAAATCAGCGTGGGAACCTGCAAATCCTCAATCGGGTAATCCCCAAAGTTCCTTGCCATATCGGGATTGATAACGGAAGCGTCCAACACCACGCCGTCCTTTCTGTCGTTTACGGGCAGCATACTGTAAATGGTGGACGGCTCCATCCCCATAATCGGCTCAAACAAAGGGCTTAACAGGAACATAGCGTAATCATTACACAGGAACGCAGGCGGCCCGGCATATTCGGCATATTTCTCCGGCTTCTCCATAAGCGGCATGGCGGAGCAGTATAAAATCAAGCCTTTAGTACGCTCGGGATAGTCTAAGGCAAATCGGATTGCAATGCTGCCTCCGGCAGACGTCGCCAATAGATACACCTTGTCAATGCCCAGCTTGTCCAGCAGCTCCACATAGGCCGCCGCCTGCCTGGCGGGCGTTCCGTCGCCGGAAACGTCGCTTCCCAGGTATCCGAACCGTGAGGGAGCGATGATCCGATAGTCGGAGCAAAAGTCCTTACAGGTGTCATAAGACTGGTCATAGCCGCCGAAAATGCCGTGGACGGATAAAATCACCTCGCCCTTGCCCGAATCAACATAAGTCATATCGCCATAACTTAATGCTATCGTCTGGGCATTGTAGGTGGCAAGACGGCTTTTGCTCTCCTTTACCGCCATGTTGCACCGTATTCCCTGAACAATAAAATAAATTACAAGGACAAGTAAAACTCCCCCTGCTATGTAACTCCACATACGCTTGCACCTTCTCTTTGTACTCACTGATTTCATAAAAATAACCACGCCCTTCCCACAACCTGCAAACTTTGGGTCGCAGGCACAATATCTGCAAGACGAACAAGTTCGTCTGTGAAAAAAATATTTTTTACACTAAGCCTCCAGACACTTCGCCCGCTGAGCCAGCTGTTCGATCAGCCGGTTTACGATTTCCGGCTGGTCGGTGTTGGAGTTGTGTCCGGCGTCTTTGATCCATTCCAGCGGTATGCCAGAATTTTTATGCCACGCCTTGTTGTATCGAACACAAGATCCCGCCTTGTCCTGTTCGCCGCAGATGAGCAGGGCGGGGCATTGGATTTCATAGGGCAGATCCTTTTCCACCGCCTCGGCCAGGATCCGGAAACCGTGGCCAGAAAGCTTTGCGTAGCGCTCCTGGTCGCCGTCATACACCAGCATCATGTCCCGCATCAGGTTCCTTCCGTATTCCGACAGGGCGACGCCCTTTGTCCCGGACTTTAAGAGGGCCTTCCACGGATAGTGGCGGTAGACCGGCTCCATTCTTTTCAGCAGCCAAAGCTCCGCCTTTGTCATATACTTTCGTTGCAGCGGCGCGGAGTCGATGGACACAAAGCCCTTCAGCTTTTCGGGGTGAGTTTGCGCATACGCCTGTCCCACATAGCCGCCCATAGACTGCCCTACGATAACGGGTTTTGTGATCCCTTCCTGTTCCAGAATTCCGTCCAGCCACCTTGCCTTGTCCATCAAATCGAAGGCAAAGGCAAAGGGCCAGGAGGCGGCGTGGCCGGGGGCGTCCCACACAAGGACATTGTATTTCCCCTCAAAATACACGATTTGTTTGTCAAACAACCGGTGATCCGCTGTCAGACCGGGCAGGAACACCAACGTTATTGCGTCCGGTGAAATCAGATGCACCCAATAATGGATTTTGCCCAATGGTGTCGTATATGTTCTCTCGTTCATACTTCCTCACTCTCCCTTTTTGCACCAATCCTTTTCTCCCAAGGAGAGGGCATAGGGCTGCGCCCAATCCTCGGTGTCGTAGAAGGTGGCGGTCAATTCCCGCTGGTCATAGACGCAGCTCCAGCAGGTCTTCTCCCCGCCGTTCTCGCCGGGGAAGTTGCTCTGCGCCACAGCCGCCAGCGAGGTGCGGACTTCCTCGGCGGTCATCACGCCCTTTGCCGCATCCCGCCGCTGGGTGAGAGTGTTAAAACGCACATAGGACTGGCCGCTGCCGGAGGTGCCGTCGTCCCCGTGGAGATAGAAGTTGGTCACCACTGGGGTGTCGGTCACTACAATCTCGCCGTTTTTCCATTCCACCGCCACGCTCCGCCCGGCAGCGTCGGAGAGGGAGAAGTGCTGGGCGCGGCCCAGGGAAAAGTGCATATCATACTGCGAAAGCAATTCCAACGCTTCCGCTACATTCGCCGCCTTGTCCAGCAGCAGCCGCAGACCGGAGACAATGGTAATGTCGGGCTTATCGGTATTCTGGTCGACACCCTCCTCGTGGCTCACCATGAGATCAGCCACGCACAGGCCCTTTTCGTTCATGCCGTCCAGGATAGCGTAGACGGAAGCCAGTGCCATGAACTTATCGCCCATGCTTCCATCGGGCTTCCAGTCCTCCCCAAAGCCCAGGAAGTCCAAATTGCAGGTGGCGATGGACTCATAGCCATTCTTGGGGATGGTATGTACCAGCATTTTGTCACATTCTTCCCAGTCGAAGTTGCGGCCAAAGAGGGCCGCACCGTCGGGACTTGTCACCGCGACGGTGGAGCAGCCGTAGTTTCCCCCAGCGGTGGAGGTGTCCGGCTTCCAGAAGCCGTGAGAGAGGAATGAGGCGATGTAGTCTCCCATCTCGGCGTCGCTTTTTGCCCCGCCCTGCTCCAGAAAGACATCGAAGCCATAGTCTCCCTTATATTCCATACTCCACAGATGATCATCCAGCTTCTCGATGGTCATGGCCGCCGTGAGCTGGGTGCCGAACATGGTCCACGCTCCCGCAAGGGCTGCAATCAGCACAGCCGCAATAACAAGAAGCGCGATTATCGCCTTTCCAAGTCTTTCCGAGGAAGACGAGTCCGCTTCGTTCGATTTACAAAGCTCTTTTTCCGAAACGATCATTTTCATATACTCCTTCCTTGCCCATCGGGGCGCATTTATCATTTTATTCTGTACCTGCTTATATCGTAAGTCATTGTCGTGTAAACGAGAATTTATCTTACCCTTGCCATATAGTAATCCAATTGGTTCATCAAACTCCAGAATTGTTCTGCTTCATCCACGGATAGTGTTCTATACTCCATTTTCATATCCTCGCAAATTTTGATTCTCCGGTGAGCCACTCGTCTCTTGAAATTGCAAACACACCGGCTTTTCATTGCCCTCATCCGAAAACGCATCGACATCCCAATTTTTCTATCCATAAGCCGCTTTCCGCCCTCATGCACTTTCACTCCTCAGAGCCGTATTTTTCAAACCGGCACTGCTCTATTACCTCGTCCCCGAGCAGCGTGATGGCCTTTTGGGGGCAGCGGCTGATACAGCGGTAACACATGGTACACCGGTCTTCCGCGGTGGCTTTCCCGTCTCGCAGGGAGAGATTTTTCGTGGGGCATAAAGAGACGCACAGCCCGCAGCCCACGCATTTTTCGCTGATTTTCAGCTTGTCTGTGTATCCCGCCGTCTTGCCGTAAAACCACAGCCGCTGTCCAAAAAGTCCCTTCAGGTGGGAAAAGAAGGACAGCCCGTCCTGGGGGTAGTTTCCTTGCTTGATCTGCCGTGCGGCAACTTCTATCTTTTGGTCGGCCTGACGGACGATCTCCCGGTTTTCCTCTGGCGTTTTCTTCAGCAGTTTGCTGTCGCAGACGGAATCCGGCATTTTGATCTGCAAACCGCCGAGTATTGTCGCCCCGCGTTTTCTTAAAATTCGAGCCGTACATCCTGTTCCATCACCGCTGAAAAGCCCCATCGTATTGACGCAAAAGACCTTTTTCCCATTCCATAGAGAAGAATGATTTTTAATAAAATCACGCACTATGATAGGGGCATTGGAAAACTGCGTCGGGTAGCCCAGCACAATGATGTCATGCTTTGTCAATATTTGAATCATCTCTGTATGTTCTAACGGAAAACTCTGAGCAGACGCGTCCAACAGTTTGACTAACTTTTCGACACAATGTTTTGTATTTCCAGTTCCGCTAAAATAGATTCCAATCATGAACGCATCTCCTTCCTTAAATGGGAAATTGCTTTTTTACAGTGCGGTTACCCAAAAACATACTGCTGAAATTGCATAAAGTGGTGTCATAATAAACGTTTCCTTTCTACTCCACAGCTTATTCACAATCATTTTTCCTTTGATTTTGACAATCTATTTCTTCTGTTTTCCATCATTTTCTGACTGTTTTCGATTTTCGTTTTTCTTTTTTCTTTTAGCTTTTCCTTTGCCTTAAAAATGGCTTCAATTAACATCCGATTTGCTATCTGTCCCATATTGTCACCTCCCGTACAAAACATCAAAGCTATTTCTCCAATCTCATCCGACAAACAGAAAGCCCTGTTCGTTCTCTATCCCAGCACCGCCACAATCAGGGCGCACAGCAAGCAGGGAACGAGACCAAGCGCCATGCCGATCACCGAGCGCACTACATGATACTTCTTCTGGTGATACGCCTTGTCCATGTGCTCCGTTCCCGGCAAACGGATGCGCTTGACGTTGGCAAACAGCACCCAGTCCAGGAAAAAGCAGTCGTACCAGTCCACCAGCAGCCATAGACCGTATGCGTACAGGAAGCCGGTCTTGAAATCCGTCGCTCCTGCCGCAAGCGCCAATGCCGTCAGAATGGATAAAGCCAGCAACACTGCAAAGCCCTTTTTCAAGAACACCGGGGCACTGAGCACCTCGGTGGGAATGCGCTCATGGGTTTCAAAATATTTCTCCTGAATGTCCTTGGGGTAATCGTGGATCCACCAAACCGGATTTTTGCACAGCGGGATCATGATCATGCAGGTGAACAGGATCAGCGCCCCAACACATTCCATTCCATAAATCGTCCAATTCACTGTTTTGTACCTCCTATAATGCGTTCCAATATAACAATGCAATATATCTTTTCATTTTCTCTGCACAATGCCTATATTTGCTTTTACACATTCCGTAATTTTCTGTCATTCATCTGTTCACTGGTGATGGTTTGTACGATCAACTTACTTCATCCCATAAATTTCAATAAAATGTGACAGATGCACACCTATCTGCGTCCACATTTCGTCCGTCCTGTCAGGCTCCCGGTCTGCAATCTCTATCATCACTGTTACCGGTGCTACGATTTCCAGCGCAAGCAGATTGGCATCAAACCTGCGAATCAAATTCTTTTCCATCATTTTTTCTAACATCAGAGCATACATTTCCTGATTTCCGGTCAGCTGGTGCTTTGATGTAAGTGCCGCAATCTTTTCATTTCTATACTGCTCCTTTGTACAAAATCTTCTGACCTTTTGTATCTGCGGATCCTTCATTGTGAATCCAACTCGTCTCAGACAATCTTCCTTGAATTCATCCAGTGATTCCGGAATCTTATCCAAATGAGAGCTATTTCCGAAATTCTCGTCATATTTATGTTCCATCATGGCAATCAGGGAATCGAGAATATCTTCCTTTCCCTTATAATGTGCGTATATGGATGGACCTTTTATTCCCACAGCTTCTGCAACTAAATCAATGGATGTCTGGTCATATCCCTTTTCAGAAAACAAATCAAGCGCTGCGAAAAGAATTCTGTCCTTTGTTTTTATCTTTTTCATTTCGTTTCTCCAATCTTTGTATTCCTAATAGTCGTTAGGGATATTATACCTAATATCCGTTAGGAAATCAATATGTCATGAAAACGAATCACAGCAATCTTTCATCCTTGTTGTTCAATATGAACGATACGAGAAAAAGGCATCCAGCAAAACTGCCAGATGCCCCTTTCGAATCGTGTTTCTTCATATTAAATTGTAATCTCATTAAATAGTAATCTCAATCCCACCCCGGAAGACTACCGTGCTGCCTTTCTCATCAATGCGGATGTGATCCGCCAAACCGCCCCGCAGTTCTCAGCGAAACTCTGTCTGTTCTCCTGTCAAATCTTCCAGCTTAGTGATGAAGTTCGTGAGTATCTCCTTCGTGTCATTCTTTTCCTGGATGAGTGCCTCCAGTTCCTGAAATCGGCTGTGCTTTTCAGCATACAAGGTGCGGAGTTTCTTTTCTTTCTCTGCCTGCTCCGTCTGATCCAGGGCTACACTTGCATTCTTCTGGATGAGGTTCGAAAGGTTCTCTGCGATAATTCTCAGTTCCTGTTTCAGGCGTTCCTGCTCTGCGCCAAGGGAGTTCATCTGACAGACCGTTTCAATCAATTCCTGCAAATTCTCTATGTTTTCCTCTTTCGCATCAACCAAGGCATTCAGTGCCTTGAGGAACAGCTTCTTGATTTCTACCTCGCTCAAATACGGTGTGTTGCAGGGCGGGGTGTCTTTGCCGTACTTCCGATTGCAGCGGTAGATGACCTTCCGGTACTTGTCGGTGGAATGCCACACCTTAGAACCGTACCATCCACCACAGCACCCACACTTGATTTTGTTTGAGAAAATGCTCACTCCGCTGTACCGACCGTTCTGCTCCCGGCGGGCAAGTTCTGCCTGCACAAAATCAAACTGGGCAGGGGGAATGATAGCTTCATGGTGTTCCTCCACATAATACTGGGGGATTTCGCCGTTGTTAGTCTTTCTCTTCTTCTGCAGGAAGTCCGTGGTGTACTGCTTCTGCAGGAGCGCATCCCCACGGTACTTCTCGTTGGTAAGGATCGATTTCACCGTGCTGATGTGCCATCTGTCCTTGCCGGACGGTGACTTGATACCCCGGCTTTCCAGTTCCTTTGTGATAGCGTAGAAGGAAAGCCGATAAACCAGCCGAACCGTGGCTGCCTGTTCCTCGTTTATCTTGAAATCCTTGTCGTACCCAAGAAACCAGCTGAAGGCAACGCTGCCCTTGCCATCAGCAAACTGCTTTCGCTTGCCCCAGGTGGTATTCTCAGAAATGCTCCGGCTTTCCTCCTGTGCCAGGGAACTCATGATGGTTATCATCAACTCGCCCTTGGCATCCAGCGTCCAGATGTTCTCCTTCTCGAAATAGACCTCAATGCCTTTATCCTTCAGCTTACGGATGGTGGTCAGGCTGTCCACCGTGTTTCGTGCAAATCGGCTGACCGACTTGGTAATGATAAGGTCAATCTTTCCGTCAAGGGCATCGTCCACCATCTGATTGAATCCGTCACGCTTTTTGGTGTTCGTGGCGGTGATACCCTCATCCGAATACATCCCCACAAACTCCCAATCCTCATGACCTTCAATGTAGGTCTTGTAGTAGGTCATCTGCGCCTCGTAGCTGGTTGCCTGTTCCTCACGATCCGTGGATACTCGTGCATATCCGGCTACCTTCTTTTTCCTTCTGACTGCCACCGGCTCCGATGTGAACTGGTTGAGGGTAGCATGTATTTTTCTTACTTTCTTTGCCATGTCTTTACCGTCCCATCCTTATATTCAAAACCTACCTGGGTGTCAGAAATGATCACCCGGTCAATGTCTGCGGATACTTTCGCCTGGAAGTTCTCTCCGAGAAGGCTTTCTGCCGCCTCAAACAGTTCGCTCTCCGTCAGGCGTTTCATTTGGCACTGTGTCCTCGGCTGGGAACAGCACCAAATCTTTGTTTTCTTTTTCCCATAATTGTCCCTTTCGCATTTACATCCGCATGACGCGCACCAGACCTTATTGGTGAAAGCATTCTGGCCCCGGCGGCCGCTAAACTGCCGGATGATGGATTTCCTGTTCCCATTCAGCAGGGAAAACTCAATACGGTCGGAATATAGAGTCACTTGCTGTATCTCTTTTGAGAAAGCACTATCATAAAAGTAGCCGCCGAGCACTGTCTCCGCAGCCGGTGTGAGTTCCGTCTCCCAAATCGGTCGGCACTCGCATTGCTTCATTCCTTTCCGTTCTCTGGTGTTGCAGACCCACCGCTTTCTTCCTCCGCTGGTTCTCCGGCTAACACCGCATCCGCAGTATCCACACTTCACTTTGCCGGAGAAAGGTGTAAGGTTGTCCTGATTGTTCGGAAACTGCTCCGCTCTCTGCTGCCGGATTTCCAATGCCTTCTGGTAATCTTCCTCCGAGACCAAAGGCTCGAACATCTCATCCACCAGGTACATGGGAAGTTCACCTTTGTTCCTTCTGCGGATGTGACCTTCGGTGAAGAAGTTCTTCTGAAGGACCATCGTTCCAGTGTAGGACTGGCTTGAAAGTATCTCCTTGATGGTTGTCTGCTCGATCGGCATTCCCATCTGCCCGGTCACGCCTCGCTCTGCAAGGGTCTTTGCAATGCCATAGGCTGATTCCCCGGCAAGGTACCTTCTGTAGATTTCCTTCACCACCTCGCCCTGTTCGGGGATGATGCGGAACATCTCTCCGTCCCATTCATATCCGTAGGATGCTTTGTGGCCGTTTGGGATACCTTGCTCAAACCGCTTTCTGGTAGCCCATTTGATATTCTCTGAAATGCTCCGGCTTTCTTCCTGTGCAAAGGATGCAAGCAGCGTAAGCATCAATTCTCCGTCTTCTGAAAGGGAGTTGATCTTCTCCCGTTCAAAGTAAACCGC
The DNA here is from genome assembly GCF_052063845.1 of Blautia sp. HCP3S3_D9. NCBI lineage: Bacteria > Bacillati > Bacillota > Clostridia > Lachnospirales > Lachnospiraceae > Blautia > Blautia sp. HCP3S3_D9. The sequence goes on along the minus strand of NZ_JBQHWS010000001.1, from coordinate 156,062 downwards.
TATTCCCAGGTCTTTCAGATGCCTGGTCGTGTTCAGGCAATCAACCGTGTCCCTGGCAAATCGGCTGATGCTCTTAACCAGCACCATGTCAATTTTTCCTGCATCGCAGTCTGCCACCAGGCGATTGAAACCATCACTGTGTGCTGTACTCGTTCCGGTAATACCCTGGTCAACATAGACCCCTGCGTATTCCCATTCGGGGTTATTCTGAATGAGGGTGCTGTAGTAGCTGACCTGCGCTGACAGGGAATGCAGCAGCACCTCACAATCCTCGGAGACACGGGCATACGCAGCAACTCGCATCTTACGCTTGAGCTGCGTCACACCCGGTGTGATTTGTCTGATTCTTGGCATGAAACCGCCTCCTTTCACAGTGACATATTCCCGTAATAACCGCACTGTATCAAGTCTATATTGGAGAATAATGTGCCGAATATCGGACGGTATTTTTCTTGCATCCTCCGCAGCATCCGCACTTGATTCTGTTGGATAAAATACTCACGCCACTATACCGACCATTCTAAAGCACTGGCTTTTCCATAAACTCGTTACCAAATGAAAACAAATATAATGAATAGTAAGCAACAAATTAATAAACCTAACCACCCGAAATCTCGCTGTTTTTCTATCTCCATGGTTTTCTTTTTCATTTGTCTTTTTGTTTTTTCAAGTTGACAGGCAGCATCTCTTCTTTCCATTTTCATCAGTAATTCCAATGAACACATCCGCTTTTCTGCTTCCTGTTGCTTTTTCAGTGCCTCTTCAACAGCCTCCACAGAAGACTGTACTACCATTTTCTCCAGTTTAGATTTCCGGTCCTGTACGTCTCTTATTTTTTCTTCGAACTGCTCTTGCTCTTTCCTGCTCAGCAGCCCGTTCCTGTTCCGCAGATCGTCGTTGCTTCTCTGCAGCGACAGATTGATATTCTGCGTTCTGGACAATTCGGTTTGCAGTTTCTGATTTTCCTCGGTTAGCTTCTGAAGCTCGTCTTGTAGCTCCTGATTTTCGGATGAGATCTTCTGAAGATTTTCTCGAAGCTCCCGCATCCGTTCCAGATCTTTTCTCGAATTATGCAATTTTTTCCCGTTTTCATAGCTCACAGAATTTGTAACCAAGTGACAGTGGATATGGTCTTTATCCTTATGGACACTGACCACCGTCTGGAAACCAGAAAACCATTTCTCCGCAAATGCAATGCCAAATTCCAATGCCTGTTCCGGTGTAATCTTTTCATCCTTATGCCAGGAAATCACATTATGGGCATACATCCTTCCCGAATCCTTTCCCCACAATCGTTTTTCTTCCAGAAATGACTGGTACACCAGATCATAATTCACTTCTTCGTAAGGATATGGACCGATGATATGGACAAGATGCTGATCTGTTTTTCCTTCCCGGAGGACATATTCAATACAGTTTCTCATTGCCCCATGGGAATTTGTCCGCTTATTAATTGTCTTATTGATCGCCATATCTTTTCACACTCCTTCCGATATCCTGATATATTTTCGTTGAGACTGTTAAAAACATCTGCTCTGGGATAAAAACCTCCTGCATTCATATGATGCGCAATCTGGTTGAGATTGGTTGTAGCACCTCGAAGCTGCCGGTTTGTTTCTTCCAGTCTCTGATTTAATACTTTCAATTCTTCCATAACCTCTGATGATACTATCTCCACATTTTCAATCGCAGCAAGTACCACTGCCTGCTGTGTCTGTCCAGATTCTTTCATCTTCTGTCGGAGCAGGGTATATTCTTTGTCATTCATCCGTATCGTAACGGTATGGTTTCTTTTTTGTACTGTCAGTCGGTTCTCCTGTTACTGACATTTTGTAATTAGCTAAAAACTGTCTGCAAAATCCAATGCCGCATCCATATCTGCCTCCTGTTCCCAGTCCAGCGTATTATCTGTAGCCTCATTATCTGGTTTCTCCATCGTCGTTGCCATATTCGGCAAATTATTATCTCCTACCGATTCCTTCACAAACGGTACAAGCATTTCCAGAAGATTCTTCGCCATAGCCATCGGGGCGGATTCCTTCACACCATCCCGGATAGCTGTTTCCACTCTTTCCAGAAACGCATCTTCCTTTTCTCTGGTTTCCAGATACGGATCAGCTTCCTTTCGATATATTCTGGAGAAGTAATCATTCAAAGCCACCACAACCGCTCTGGTATAGGACTTATACTTCTGCCTGTCCATTGTCTGCAAATATTCCCATGCCTGTCTGTCCTGTTCATCACAGAGGTTCAAGCGAATATTTGTATTAATGATTTTCCGTTCTTTTCTCATACAAGCACCCCTCCGTTTTTCTGAATTTTTCTTGCTGTCATGGCTTCATAGCCTTTGGCTGTAGCACAAATATCACGCACGATGGTCACTCGGTCTTTATCATAGTCACCAAAGTTCTGAATCATGCAGCCGCCTCCACCGACCACATACAGACGCATCAGTTTCGGGTTGTATTCCCGTTCTCTCAACTTATGGAAAATCTCTTTTGTATACTCTCCGGCAGCTTTACGAATCACAGAGAGATATTTTTCTCCAATATCGGCAGTTCCTGTACGGATCACCTGCTCAATCACCAGATCATAGCTTCTTCACACTCCATTTCGTAATCATATATTGCGTCACCATCGTCTGACGTTAACTTTCTCCCAAAAATTGGAAAAAGTCTTTCTCTATAATACCTAATGCACATTACTTTTCCTATTCTTCTGTGCCCACCCTTTGAGTAACTTTTCAATCAAGTCTGCCTGTTGAGCCGGCGTATAATCTGCCGGGAAATACTTTCCGATCCGCTCAAGTGGGATTTTGATTTGTTCCCTCTGGTTCGGCTTGATTTCCTCCAAAATTTCGTAAATCATATCCATATCAAGACATTTTTGTTGGCTCATCCGCTTTAACCGGTTCGCCTGCGAAATGTTTGGGACACACTGTTCCAGTTCCATCACAGCATGAAGTTCATACTGTTCTGCTTCCGTCAGGAAGGAAATTTCCACCGCTGAACGAATTGCAAGCAGCTCCCGGTCAACCATATCCAAAATCTTTGGAATCAATTTTGTCAGACGGATATATCTTTTAATCTGTGTCACACTTTCCCCCACCATCCGGGCAAGCTGTTCATTGCTGCGATTGTTTTCCATATACTTCGGTCCCAATGGGTCCGAAGTCATATCATCTACTCTGCCTTGATGTTTCATTGCTTCTAGTCGCATCTTATAGGCAAATGCCTTTTCACTCGGCAGAATTTTTTCTCTTTGGAGATTACTGTCTACCATCGCAATGATTGACTGGTCATCGTCCAAATCACGGATAATGGCTGGCACTTCTTCCATACCTGCCCATATGGCTGCCGCCTTTCTTCTGTGTCCTGCGATAATTTCATAACCGTCACCATCCGTATTATGGCGGATTAACAGCGGAACCAAAACCCCTTCCTTTTCCATGCTTTGGCGTAATTCAAACAATTCCTGATTTTGCTCCACCTTAAAAGGATGGTCTTTAAAATCATGAAGTTCTGAAACCTTTACCAGAACAATACCTGCACCCGACTCGTAATCCTTTGATGAACACATTACTCTTTTCTTTGTCATCTCAATTATCCTCCATTTAATCTGAATAAAAGAAAAGGACTCTTACCTCTCAGAAATTCTGAAAAACAAGCGTCCTTTTGACTGTTTTAACGATATTCAAATAAAAATGAAATTTTCTTTTTCATGTGTCCACTCATACCAGATGCAGAACTACCGATACCTCGATTCCGTCCATAATCTGCTTTTTTCGTCCCTGTTTACCTGTAGGTGCGAAACTCATATATCTCGCAAAGTGCCTAAAACAAAGGACTTCTACGAATTCACCCGATGTAGACAACATACCGTCTCCACATGAACAGTTTCGCAGAACTGATCTACGCTGCATGCCTTTTCAAGTTCGTATCCTGCTGCGAGGAATGCAGGAAGATCGCGTGCGAGGCTGGTGGCTTTGCAGGAGATGTAGACGATGTGGTCTACGCCGTAGGAGAGAATCTTCGGCAGAGCCTTTGGATGGATACCGTCTCTTGGTGGGTCGAGGATGATTACATCTGGTTTCTCGGTGAGGTCATCGAGGACTTTGAGGACGTCTCCGGCTATGAATTTGCAGTTGGTTAAGTTGTTCAGCGCTGCATTCTGTTTGGCTGATTCCACTGCTTCTTCTACAATTTCCACACCGATCACTTCATCTGCTACGGATGCTGCGAGCTGAGCAATAGTTCCGGTTCCACTGTAGAGGTCAAAGACTACTTTATCTTTAGTGTCTCCGATATACTTGCGGACTACGGAATAGAGCACTTCTGCTGCCAGTGAGTTAGGCTGGAAGAATGAGAATGTGCTGATCTTGAATCGCAGTCCCAGAAGAGTTTCATAGAAGTAATCCTGTCCGTAAAGAATGCGGGTTTCATCGCTCTGTACCACATCAGAAAGAGAGTCGTTAATGATGTGCATGATTCCGACGATTTTTCCCTCAAGCGGAAGTGCCAGAAGTTCTTCTTTCAGTGGCTGCAGGTCATGTTCTTCCTGACTGGTAGTGATCACATGTACCAGGATTTCTCCTGTGGTTACGCCACGGCGGAGAAGCAGGTGTCGCAGATAGCCTGTGTGCTGCATCTTTTTATAATAGGAAACATTTCGTTTCAGGAAAAATTCATGGACGCAGGTCAGGATTTTTGTCATATCTTCATGTACAAGTTTGCAGTCATTTGCGGTAAGTACGTCATAGGTGCTGCCTTTCTTATGCAGGCCAAGTGTGAGCGGACCATCTTTGTATGCATCTCCAAAGGAGAATTCCATTTTGTTGCGGTATCTGAATTCGATCGGGCTTCCGTGGATTCCTTCCCACTGGTAGTCTGCACCGTTTAATGCGCCTTCCAACAGGTCACGGACCTGGCGCTCTTTCATTGCAAGCTGGTTCTTATAGGACATAGTCTGATACATACACCCCCCGCATTCCGGGAAAATGCTGCAGACTGTTTCTCTTGTTTCAAGCGGAGATTTCTCCAGAACTTCCAGAAGCCGTCCCTCTGCGCGGCCGGAGCGTTTCTTGTTGATCATGAAACGGACTTTCTGTCCCGGCATGCCGTTCTTTACTGTGACTTTCTGGTCGTTTACCATTACGATTCCTTTATTTGGAAAATCTACTTTTTCAATTACTCCTTCGTAAATTTCACCTTTTTTCATATATCCTCCTGTATTTCTCTCTATTTTCAAAAGTTCGATACAAGCTGTATCATTTACTTAAAATTCTCAATATAAATAAGCATAAGCGGATGAAACAAAGCATCCTCTTCACGGCCTGATTTAATTCAATTTGCTTTCGCAAAAATAGCCCCGGGTATAGGCCGGAGCTATTCGTTCATTTTCATAATTACGCTTTTCATACGGATAAAACTCCGCTGTCTGTTTATAACAGAACCGGTAATTATTCTTCTTCGTCTTCGAAATAGTCATCGAAGTCGTCGTCAAAATCCTCTTCGAAATCTTCCAGATAATCTGGTGCAAAGAAGTGATATACAGCAAATGCGATACCTGCTACTGCTGCAACTGCGCCAATGATTGCCAGTACCCAGAGGACTGTATTTTTTTCTTTCTCTTCTTCTTTTTTGTTTAATGCTGCTAATAATTCTTCGATTTTAATGTTCATAATCGCACCATCCTCTCAATAGTCTGCCAGCTGACGCTACCGTTATAGATAGAATAGCTGTTAACACTTTTGCCGTCTGCTGTTTAATGAAATTATTATACCACTTTCTCTGTGATTTTACCATAAATATCTAAATTAAATTTGTTTTTGGATTTGCTTCTATACTTTTAAGGATTTTTTCTTTATAATAATACTCATATAAAGCCAGAAGTTTCTGCTATAGCATATTTGAAAAGGGCTTTCCGCAAAGTGGGGCGTGCAGATTGCAGGAATGATTTTTCAAACACGCTTTAAGATTCGAATCGAACAGCAGATAACAATATTCCATTATCCACAGAAAGAAAGGTACAGAATTTTATGGTAGATACACTTTTATTTGATCTTGATAATACACTGCTTGATTTCAACCAGGCAGAAAAGATTGCAGTCAGTAAGACTCTGAAACATTTTCATATTGTCCCGGAAGATGCAATTTTGAAGCGTTACAGCGAATTGAATCTGGCGCAGTGGAAGCTGCTGGAACAGGGAAAGATTTCCAGAGAACAGGTGAAATTGCGGAGATTTCAAATCCTGTTTACAGAACTTGGGACTGATGCTCCGGCTGAGGAAGCAGCTCTGATGTATGAAACGCTGCTTGCACACGGACACTATTTTATAAACGGTGCAGAAGAGCTACTTGAAACACTTTATGGAAAATACCAGATGTATCTGGTTACGAACGGTACCTTGAGTGTGCAGAAAGGCAGACTCAAAAGCTCCGGGATTTCCACATATTTCGAGGATGTTTTTATCTCGGAGGAACTTGGATATAATAAGCCAAGTGTGGAATATTTCAACTGCTGCTTCTCGAAAATCCCGGATTTTCATAGAGAAACTGCTGTTATCATCGGTGACAGTCTGACCTCGGATATTCAGGGTGGGATCAATGCTGGGATCCGCACAATCTGGTTTAATCCTAACCATGAAAAAGCTTCAGATGTTATTCCTGATTATAAGTTTGATAAACTTCTGGAATTGCCTGGACTCTTATCCAACCTTTAAATGCTACTATTATATAGAATGCTATATAACACTGCCTAATGCTATTAGGCAGGTACAATAACGAAGATATTTCAAAAAACTCTGGTCATCCTGAAATTTTTTCAGACTGCCAGAGTTTTTTCTTAATTTTCGCTGTACTAGAGCGTGTTTGAAAAAGGCTTTCTGCAAGATATGCGTCACAATTTGTGGGAGATTTTGTTCGGATGAGGCGTCGTAGCGTGCTACGACAACCGAATTCAGGCAAAATATACCGCAATCAGCACGCTCTAGTTAATTTATGAAGCTATATCCAACTGCTGAATCGTAATTTTATCTGTCAGAGACAGATACATCTCTTCTCCTGTCCGGAGATTCGTCCAGCCAACATGTTCATTTCCACAGATATAACCATTCAGATCATTGACATGCACATCCTTTATTTCTAATGCTACTTCTCCTTTATCATTATACAGGGAGCAACTTCCTGAATAATCCGATTCTATATCCTCCTCTTCATCCATATTCCAATCTTCGTCCGTATCTGCGTCCTGATCCGGATTTCCCAGCACTGCCGTTACATCTTCAATACCCATTGCTTCCAGCAGACGACTTTTTGCCTGATAAAGTTTCTGGTATCTTTCTGTCTTTTTCTGATTAATTGCTTCTGTTCTGGCACTGCACTTTTCTGCCATGATCCAGGTATCGTATGATTCCATTTCTGTAAGATCTTCCACCAGCAGACTTTGGTTTTTCAATGCCTGCAGACGTTCATCTAATATCTCTTTTACAATCGTATATCCTTCTTCCGCTTCAATCTTATCGAACATCTGACCAATATTTCCATATGTTCTGGACAGAATATATATGTGAAGTTCGAAAAAGTTTTAAGATTTTTAAAATTTTTTCAAATTATTTTTTCTGTTCTTCTTTTTTGAAATTTTTTCTGAAAAACACAAAAAGTCTGCTTGCAGGATTCTCTGCCTGCGGCTGGACGCTTCAGTGACATAAAAAATGCTCCAGATAGAATTTTCCTTCCATCTGAAGCATTTTTTACTTTATTCCGTTTTCTGTTTTGTTATCATTTTTATTTATACTTATCTTTCAGGTAAGCATCCTTATCAAATTCCCCGAACTGGTTCTTGCTTGTATGTTTGATCTGATACATTGCAAAATCAGAATATGTCTTAAGTTCCTGATAAATTCTGCTGTCATCCGGATACCAGGCAATTCCGGCAGACATTCGGATCGGAAGTTCTGTATGATCCGGGAGGTGAATAGAAACCTTTCTGATTCCCTCCTTCAAATTTCGGATGCATTCCCTGATCTCGTCTTTGTTCTGATATCCATAAAAGAAGATGTTGAATTCATCACCGGAACGTCTGCAGATCATCGTAGATTCCGGAGTATATTTCCCGAAACATTCTGCAGCAGTCCTGATGTATTTGTCTCCATAATCATGACCATATGTATCGTTTACATGCTTCAGTTCATCCAGGTCGATCATGACCAATGCAGCTGTCTTTAACACTGTCTTTTCATGATCAAACATTTCTGTCATGATCCGGTTGAATGCCCTGCGATTGAGAAGCCCTGTCAGCAAATCGTGATCCCGCTCATATTCAATGTTTTCTTTCTCAATGGCCGTATCAGTAATATCCTCTACCATTCCAATACACCTTACATCATTATATTTCAGAGTTATCCTGATATATTTCCATGTTTCTGTGTTGTCATCTTCTGTAACTTTCAGACTTTCCTGACTGATATCACTGCCAGTTTTACTGAAATCATCAACCTTAATATATGTATTTGTATCCTGTTCTCCAGACTCAGTATCTGCTTTCGAAACTTCCACGGTTGTATTTTTGACTGGAATTTTATACAGTATCTCATCCTCTCTGCCTGCCGAATGCTGCTTATATTTATCCAGTGAATCCAGGATATCCCTGAATTCTTTTTCCGTCAGGGAAGTCACACTCTGTTGTTCAAGTCCCAGCATATCAAAGAAACTGCCTGTAATAAACACACTGTCTTCTTCACTGTTTATCTCAAAAACTGCCAGATGCAGATTCGCCGCATTCACAATATACGAAAATCTCTCTGCCGCATACAACGTTTCTCTGTTGAGGTGTTCCAGCTCCGATGCCATCAGGTCAATTTCGCGGATTCCTGTCCTGGAGAATTCTATCCTGCTGAACGGCTTCATCTTTCGCACACTCTTTGTCAGTGCAGTTACTGGTCTGGAAATATACAGACTGATCAGAATACCGCCCACAATACCTGCGATCAGTGTTGCAAGAGTTCCACGAATCAGTGTTTTCTCTACTGTACTGGAGAAACGGAAGAGATTCTTTCCCCTTACGATTCCTGTTAATACCCAGCGTTGCTGCTCGAACGGTGTATTGGTATTGTATAAAGTCAGATATTCTACATCGCAATAGATATCTTCATCCATATCATTCTGTATGAGCTGTCTGTTCTTCTCTGTATAAATTTCTGTAACTTTCTTATCTCCATTGACCATGCTGTAATCAGCTCCGCTGATCAGAACATTTGTAATCTCTGTATCGCTGTCCTTCTCAATTCCAAGAAGATAAGAACCTGCGTCTTTGTCTTTCAGTTCTTCTGACGGAAGCATATCTTCCAGATAACTCAGTGACAGTTCAACTCCAAGTACACCATAAACAGTTCCATCTTCCAGTATCAGCGGTACAGAATAGGAAATCACTTCCTGATCATTGGCAAAAAGCTGATAAGGTTCGCTCCAGTATCCCATGTCAGAAGCTTCCAGTTCTGTTCTCTCGTCCATGCCAAGCGCTGCCTGATACGGCTCATACAGGTATGCTCCGTACTGCTGCATATCCTCAAATGCGAACTGCGGTTTCCATCCACTGTCCAGACTGACATTCATGTTCTTGACGATTTCTGTTGGTGCATATTCCAGCAGGAGGTCCGTATTCCTGTCCGAATAACTGGATTTCGGGTCATAATCCCGGACATAGATTCCGGGCTTGTTTTTGTATATTCCTTTTTCTGAAAGTTCCTCCAGATTGTCTGTATTGACGGCAATAAATGCACCGGTGACCTTATTGCTTCGCAGCATATTCAGCAGAGGATCTGAAACAACATCCAGAAGCGCAAAGCAATCCTTTGAGCTGTCATCCAGAGTATCTATGGAGATCCGTCCGGACTGCAGCAGATCTTCTGTGATCTGATTGATCTTGATGACCGTGCTGTCTACTTTTGACCATCTGGTAAGCATTTCATTCTGCAGGTATCTCTGTCTGTTTAAAACTCTCTCATGAAGAACTTCTATCTCATTGTTTTCCATGTACCGGATCAGGCCGCCGCCGAAAACAGAACCTGCCAGCAGTGAAATTTCCACTAAGATCAGCACCAGCATAGGAACTAACAATTTCAGATATAAAGGTCTGTTTTTTGTTTTCATTTAATTAGCTTCTCCAAGGCTTCTTTTGTCTCCTGGTACCATTTCTCAAAGTATTCATCACCTGTAAATTCTGCGGATGCCTGTTCCAATGTCTGTCCTTTCTGCAAATTCTCTACAACAGTTTTTCTGTCTTCTGCAGCTTTATCAGACATGGAATATTCCAGAATACTTCTTGCATTTTTACCATTTTCAAAGGCTTTCGTTGTATATAAAGTGTTATGATTCACTGTATCGATCGCAGCTTTCACAATGGAAAAAGTACGGTCTGTTTCATTCAGTGATGTGTCCTTTTCAATTGTTTCCAGATTATTGGCTTCTTTTGTAACAGGCATATATCCGGAATCCAGGGAAAACTGAATGTTTCGTTCATCCTGAGTAAACCATTTGAGGAATTCTACGGATGCTTCTATCTGTTCTTCCGGCTCATCTTCTGTCTTCGTGACCACCATTCCTGCACCCTGCTGCACGGCATAGTGCTCACCGCCTTCAAATTCCGGGCATTCCATTGCTTCCATCTCGATCGGATAACGCTCCGTGTCATCGACAGTTACCTGATCCGGCAGGAATGTAGCTCCTGAGGATGCTCCTGTAAATGCAATGATATTGCCAGTCTTGATATCGTCACTTCGGAATTTACCCGATGCTGCGAAATAGCCCTTTACAAATGGAACATAATAGTTATCCCAGATCTTTCGGATCACATCTTTGTCAAAATTCAGCTTTGCTTTTCCATCTTCTACAGAAAAAATCTCTGTACCAAGCTGTCGGGCGCCTATGAGGAAATAATTTGCCATGGCGTCTCTGCCGAAAAATGCTTTTCCGTCGTTGGCTTCGGGCGTCTGACTGTCTGTCCATTCATAGTAATCCTGAGCAGTTTTTGTCAGGCCCTCAATTGTTTTCAGATCATTGATGTCTGCACCTGTTGCTTCTGCAAATTTATCCCAGTCGGTCTTGTTCAGCATGAAAATCTCTGTAGATTTTGCCACCGGGAAGATCTTGATGCTTCCATCGCCGGAAAGTTCACCCTCTTCTATGTAGCTGTTTACAAATTTATCAATTTCTTCCTGAGACAGGTATGGCTTCAGATCTGCAACATAACCCAGCTTATCTACTGCATAGACAGTGTCTACATAAGCGGCGAAAATGTTTGGAAACTCATTTGCTCCGACTTTATGATTTACGGTATCGAGTACACTCTGCTCCAGATCATAGACTGTTCCGAGACTGTGGCTCTCTACCAGGATTCCTTTTTCGTTTCCTACTGTATCATTAAATTCACTGACCAGCTTGTCAAAAGCTTTGAGCTGCTGGCCATTGTAATAATTCCATACGGTTACAAGAGTTGGTTCATCATGACTGGAATCTGAAACAGATGCCAGTTCACTACTCATGCCGCATCCGCTTAACAGCAAAACTGCGCTCAAACCTGCACATAATAATTTCTTTCGATAGTTCTTCATATTTCTTATACTTTCTCCATTGTGCTGATATTGCTCTGTCAGACATCCAAAATCATCTATATTCCCTCAACTATACAACAACAATATCCACCTGATTCCTACTTTACTACAATTATAAAAAATATTCTACCTGAAATCTAAACATAAACGTCCAAAATTGTTTTATATTCAAAACAAATCTACAAAAGAAGAGCCATGCCGGAAGTTATCATTACTTCTTTGCATGGCTCTTCAGATGGCAGTATATTTTTGAGGTTATACTTTTCTTTTGTATAGTATGAAACAGACGAGCAATATCCGTCTCATCTGCCGGAAGTTCCGGCATTTCTAAAAGGAACTGGAGTTACTTATTTAATGAAGCTTACGTGTTTACAGATCTCTTCAATGGCTTTTTCTTTTCTTTCATTGAAGATCACTTTGTTTTCTTCGAAAAGGTTACGTCCTTCTGTATCGATGGATACGATCAGAGGTCCGAATTCTTTTACGCGACAGTGCCATAATGTTTCAGGCATTCCCAGATCTCTCCACTGAGCATCTACGATCTCTTCTACTTCTGTAGCTGCTACTACTGCGTTTCCTGCAGGGAATACACAATGGATCGCTTTGTACAAGATTTATCTTACGAAAAAACTTTATCACTTACTTCTCCGTCTTTTGCAATCGCTCCGATCACAAAATAACAGATGACTGATACAACCATGGCATTGATAGAAGCGATTCCTCCAGGGATCAGGTTTCCTGCAAGTGCACCGCAGATTACACCAATAACGGAGCCCCATTTCACTTCTTTCTTTGCTTCTGCGCCTGACTCATAGTCGGATTTGTGTAAAAAGAAATCCAGAGAGATCAGTGCACCTACCGGCGGGAGAGCTGCATTCAGGAAGTTGAGCCATCCTACAAAATTGTTGTAAAGCCAGATAGAAAGCACGGTTCCGATCACGCCAGCGATCACCACCATTGGTTTCTTGCGGATTTTTGTGATGTTGGAAAGCCCAAGTCCGGATGTGTAAAGTGCATTGTCATTGGTGGTCCAGATGTTTGCTCCCAGTGCGATCAGTGCCGGAACTGTCAGCCCCTGTGCGATCATAACGTAGAAAATATCGTCTTTTCCTGTAAAAGCACCGCCTGTAGCACCAAATGCAAACATCAGGGAGTTTCCTACAAAGAATGCGATCACAGTTGTAATAATGGCAATCTTGTTTGTCTTTGCATAACGGGTGAAGTTTGGTGTTGCTGTTCCGCCGCTGACAAAGGAACCGATAACCAGACCAGCTCCGCCTGCAATGGTCAGTGTTCCCTGACTCTTGGCAAATACTGCTTCCAGACCGCCGCCCTGTCCAATTGCAAGGCTCATGGAATAAATACCAAGGACTGCAATTAACGGTACGGAAATATAACTTACGATTTCCAGTCCTTCAATTCCGCGGTATGCAGAAAGTGTCATGCACACACCCGCGATCACTACCAGGACTACCGGTGATACATGGAGCACTTCTGCTGCCGGAATGGCAAACATGGCTGCACCTACACCGAACCATCCGATCTGTGTGAAACTGATCAGTGCGGATGGCAGGTAAGAACCTTTTTTACCGAAAGAATGCTGTGCAAGCAGATCCAGTGACATACCGGTGTGACTTCCGATGTAGCCAAGTACCCCCGTATAGGCACCCAGCACAATACTTCCGATCAGTACTGCCCAGATAAATCCCTGCAGGTTCAGTCCGATTCCCAGCTTTGCACCGACACTCATGCTGGCTGAAAAGAATGTGAACCCAAGCATAATAAAGAACATCGGCCAGAAACCTTTTCTTGCTGTGGCTGGTACACGCTCAAGGGAATAATCCTTATCTTCTACTGCGTCTTTTGTGTTTTTACTCATAATTTTTTTCCTCTCCCGGATCTGTTACAACCTGTGTTTCAGATTGTCCGCTTTCTCAAAACCCTGCTGGTCTTATATCCTGCCGGACCGTCAGACGTTCCCGGACATATCACTGAATATAGAATGCCCAAATCCTGTTTTATACAATGTTCAGGTCCAAACTACCTGATTTCATTATCACAGTTTCTTCAATTTCGCAAAACCTGCAAACATCTTTTTGACTCCCACTTTATCAAAATCAACCGTGACTTCGTAATCTCTTCCGCCGTCTACAATGTCTTTGACGATTCCCACGCCAAATTTAATGTGACGTACCGTATCTCCCACTTCATAGTCTAAGGACGCTGCCTTGGTGACTTTGAATTCCCTTGGCTTGAATGGCTTCGCTGCCAGTGCCATTTTCATCTTGGCAAGGCTGCTGTCTGCCTGGATCATATCTGCGATCTGTTTCTTCTTTTCCGGTGTTGCTGTCTGTCCCATATCTACAAGTTCACGCGGGATTTCGCGGACAAATCTGGAAACTTTGTTGTACTGCACATCCCCCCGGATCATTCGCTGTCTGGCGCTTGTCAGAGTCAGATCCTCCATGGCTCTTGTGATTCCTACATAACAAAGGCGTCTTTCTTCTTCCAGATCGGATCTGTCGTCTGATACAATGGACATATAAGACGGGAAAATTCCGTCTTCCATTCCAACCAGAAAAACTCTCGGGAACTCCAGACCTTTGGCACTATGTAAAGTCATAAGAAGCACATAATCCTGATCCGGGTCAACACTGTCAATGTCTGCGATCAGCGCAATCTCTTCCAGAAATCCTGAAAGTGTAGCCGGCTGTCCCTGTTCTTCCATGGCTTCCTGATAAGATTCTGCCTTGGAAATAAGTTCATCGATATTCTCGATCCTTGCCTGTGATTCTTCGGTATCTTCCGCTTTCAGTTCTGCCACATATCCTGTAAGTTCGATTACTTCTTCCAGAAGTTCACGGACTGTGTAGGATTCCGCTTTACTCTTTAAACTCTGAATAAAGGTCACAAATCCATCAATCTTGGAAAGGCTTCTTCCAATAGATGGAACCTCTTCTGCCACACGCAGAGCATCATAGAAACTGACGCTCATCTTATCTGCATAATCTTGAATTCTGCCAAGGGTTGTAGCTCCGATTCCTCGCTTCGGCACATTAATAATCCTGCGGACTGCAAGGTCATCTCTGGAATTGTCGATAGTTTTCAGATAACATAACAGGTCTTTGATTTCTTTACGTGCATAGAAGTTTACGCCCCCTACAATCTTGTAAGGAATGTTCGCAAGCAGGCACTTCTCTTCAAAGAGTCGGGACTGAGCATTGGTTCTGTACAGGACTGCACAGTCTTTGTACTTCGCGCCGTTCTCTCTGTGTGCTCTGGAAATCTCACCTACTACATATTCTGCTTCTTCGTATCCATTCATAAACTGACGGAAATGGATCAGGTCGCCTTCCGGGTTCTCTGTCCAGAGTGTCTTAGATTTACGGGATGCATTGTTTACGATCACTTCGTTGGCTGCACTCAGGATGTTCTTGGTGGAACGGTAATTCTGTTCCAGACGGATTACTTTTGCATCCGGGAACACGTGCTCAAATCCGAGAATGTTTCCGATATTTGCACCACGGAACTTGTAGATAGACTGGTCATCATCACCGACAACGCAGAGATTCTCATCTTTGGAAGCCAGCAGACTTACAAACTTGAATTGTGCAGTGTTGGTGTCCTGATACTCATCTACCATAATATATTTGAAGCGTTCCTGATAGTTCTCAAGAACATCTCCGCAGTTCTGGAAAAGTTCCACTGTCTTTACGATCAGATCATCGAAGTCCAGCGCATTGTTTTTACGCAGGGATGCCTGGTATTCACGGTATACTGCCGCGACTTTCTTCTTATTAAAGTCACCGCCTGCATTCAGTTCCATTTCATCCGGTGTGATCAGTTCGTCTTTTGCATGAGAAATCTGCGCAAGAAGGGAACGTTCCTTGTAGATCTTAGTATCAATGTTCAGCTTTCTGCAGATTTCTTTCATCAGAGTTTTCTGATCTTCTGTATCGTAGATGGCAAATCTGGTGTCGAATCCCAGACGGTCAATGTGTCTGCGCAGGATTCGCACGCAGGTGGAATGGAAGGTGGACACCCAGATACTCTCTGAGCCGAAGCCTACGATCTTATCTACTCGTTCTCTCATCTCACTGGCTGCTTTGTTTGTGAAAGTGATAGCCAGGATATTCCAGGGATTTACACCCTTTTCATCTATCAGGTAAGCAATACGGTGGGTCAGCACTCGCGTCTTTCCCGAACCCGCTCCCGCCAGGATCAGCAATGGGCCGTCTGTGTGGTAGACAGCTTCCTGCTGTGGGGGATTTAATGTACTGTAAATGTCGTTCATTTTCTCTCCTATCTCTTGTCGAGTTACTGTTGGCAATTCCGCAAAATAACATATTTACATTCTATGAAATTGTCACAATCACATGGTTCAAAACATACCTCTGTGTGTTTGAGTTTTTTCATAGTAAATGTAGAAGTATTCTTACATTACATATCGATCCGTCATAACCTGAAACAAATATTTTCCACCTGACAGACCCATATCTTCACAATTATACACAAAAACCTGTTCCCCTACAACAGGTTACTTTTAGAAATTTATTTTTACATATGCATCCCCCCGCAGAATAAAAGCATACAAACAGTAACCGGCAATTTCCTCGACAATTCAGTAAAAAAACATTTACAAGTAGTATTTAAAACTATATAATAGGGGACAGAGGTGATTAAAGATGACAATCGATGAAAAAGATATGATAAACAGTATTCTGGAAAGTGTGTCCAGAATTGATTATATTAAACCGGAAGATATTCCAAATATTGAATTATACATGGATCAGGTGACTACATTTATGGAAGAGCAGCTCGCATCTACCAAACGTTATGATGAGGACAAGATCCTCACTAAGACCATGATCAATAATTATGCCAAGAATAAACTTCTCCCTCCGCCGGAGAAGAAGCGTTATTCCCGTGAGCATATCCTGATGCTGATCTTTATTTATTATTTCAAGAATATTCTTTCCATCAATGATATTCAGACTCTGCTCACGCCGATCGCGCAGAAATATTTCAAGTCCATGACTGAGAAAGATATGACTTATATTTATAATGAAGTTTTCAGCATGGAGAAAGAACAGATCGAATCTCTCAAGAAAGACCTGCTCCGCAAATACAAAACAGCGCAGGATACTTTCGGAGATGCAGATGATGAAGATCAGGAGAATCTGAAGAGATTTTCCTTTATCTGTCTGCTGAGTTTTGATGTTTATGTGAAGAAGATGATGATCGAGCACCTGATCGACGGGATGCATCCATCAACGGAGCATGATTCTAAAAAGAAAAAATAGTAATCAAACAGACAGATACTGAATTACTAAAAGGAGACTACATATTTTTCTGCAGTCTCCTTTTTCATCTCTTTATAAAATTCAATCTGTTATTCGCAATAAAAGCAACGAGCTACCTGATTTATAGCGATCCTCTAAAATAATGCATTTAAGAGGATTGCTATAGGTCAAGCGGATATTCGCAATTGAAGCAGGGAACTTACTTGATTTGGTTAAATTATTTCTCCACTGCCTTAAATGTAAATCTGATTGGCTGGTAATCGCCTGTTGTCAGTGGTAATGGCAGGCCTGCTTTCATCAGTGCTGCGCCTGTGTATACTTTTCCGGTTGCAGTGTCTTCATAGTGGAGATCTGCATCCAGTCCCTGTGGACGGAAAAGGTAAATATATGGATTTGCTTCACTGTGGAGTCTTACTCCGCATACAACAGTCTCTTTCTTATCCTTAGATACAAACTGCCAGAGTACATGATTGTTGTTTTCGAATAGATTTACCAGACGATAGTAATCTCCTGACTGTACCAGATGTTCAATCTCTTTGTATTTCAGGATCTGTTCTCTGGCTGTCTTTTTATCTTCTTCGGACATCTTCATCAGATCCAGTTCGTAGCCGAATGTACCGGCAGATGCAACCGTTCCTCTTGTCTCAAATGGTGTAATTCTGCCGGACTGGTGATTCGGGCATACACTGACATGGGCGCCCATTGCGCTTACCGGATATCCAAAAGAAGTACCGTACTGAATCTTCAGTCTGTCAATGGCATCTGTGTTATCACTGCACCAGATCTGTGGAGAGTAATAAAGCATTCCCGCATCAAACCTTCCGCCGCCGCCTGAACAGGATTCAAACAGGAGATCTGGATATCTCTGTACAAGGCTTTCCATCATTTCATAAACTGCAAGTACATATCTGTGATAAACCTCTCCCTGACGTTCTTTCGGCAGTGCCGCAGAGAATACGTTATCTACACTACGGTTCATATCCCATTTCACATAATCAGCCTTGCATGCATCCAGAACTTTGAAAATCTGATTCATGATATGGTCACGGACTTCTTTTCTGGTAATGTCCAGGTTCAGCTGATGTCTGCTTCTGTTCATGGCACGTCCCGGAATCTTCAGAGCCCAGTCCGGATGTTCTCTGTAGAGATCACTGTCCTCTGAAATCATCTCCGGTTCTACCCACAGACCGAATTTCAGGCCAAGACCATGGATTCTCCCTGCCAGTGCCGGAAGTCCACCTTTGATCTTCTCTTCATTTACTTCCCAGTCACCAAGTGCACACCAGTCATTGTCTCGCTTGCCAAACCATCCGTCATCCAGAACAAACATATCCAGACCGATATTCTTTGCTTCTTCTGCAATGTGGTACAGTTTATCTGCATCGAAATCAAAATAGGTTGCTTCCCAGTTGTTTACCAAAATTGGTCTCGGCTGTTCTACGTATTTACTGCGGATCAGGTTATTTCTGTATGCATCATGATAGATTCTGGAAAGTTTTCCAAATCCCTCTTCTGAATATGCCATGATCACTTCCGGAGTCTCAAATGTATCTCCCTTTTCCAGAGTCCATGAGAAATGATATGGATGAATTCCCATTGTTACACGGGTATGACCTACCTGATCTACCTCTGACTCAAATGCAAAGTTTCCGCTGTATGCCAGTGCATAACCATAACAGCTTCCATGTGTCTCTTCTGTATCTCTGTCGCAGAGGATCACAAATGGATTATGATGGTGACTGGATGCACCACGGATGCTTCCCACTGACCAGTTTCCATGACTCAGGTGAATTCTTTCCATCTGACGTTCCATGTTGTGTCTGCCGTAGAAGTGAACTGCGTCCATTTCTCTGTATTCAAAATCCATTTCCATGGACATTGCTTTTTTCACTGTAACAGGCTTTTCACCTGTCTGTTCCAGACGAACGGCTCTGGTGATCACATCCAGATGTGGAAATACCCCATAAAGAAGATGTGCTTTCAGTCCGCTTACGCGGTCTGCCAGAACAATCTCCAATGTCTCTGCTTCGTCTTCCTTCGCAAACATTGCAGGAAGACCCTTCAGACTGTATTTTCCTTTACGGATTTCATAAGACTCAAATTTCAGATTTGCAGTATCGCTGCCGTCTGCCTGTTCCGTTTCCAGACCATTGATGCGGTAATCGCCATTTCCATATGCTGTGTATTCCTGTGGCAGAGTATCCAGGGAAAATGTTTTATCTTTTCCTGCTTCATATGGGTTTCCGGAGAACCCTCTGTCTACACCCACGATTCTGTCTGTGATCAGGGAATCTCCTACCGGGCTTCCATAATACAGATGAACCAGAGTATCATACTCTCTTACCTGCATCTGATAGGTGCTGTTTTCTGTTTTCAGCTCGAATACTTTCTCTGCCTCATGATACTTAATCCATTCCATACTCTGTACCTCTCATTTCTTTGTTCTTTCTATTTTATAGATGCTGCATCTATCTTTTCATTACTATCAGTCGGATAAACTCTTACAAATCTTTGCTTTTCCATAACTGCATATCTTTTTTATTCAGTGTGATATTTGCAGTTAAAGTAAAAGAGTTTTTTCAAAAAGCATACTGATCCGGTTCCGAATCCACATAATGATGTTCCTCTTCGTCCTCTTTAAAGTACGGTTTGAACAGCTTCCACATAAACCAGGAATCCGCATAGGCAGTCAGGGAAAATCCCATCATCAGCCAGATCAGCAAATAGACCGGAAAAAGATATGCATCTACAAGTGTCATAGTCATTGGCAGGATCGTGATCACTGCCACTGCTATTACATATCCTATATGTTTAACCGCAAAATAAAATGCGTTTGTGATCAAAGTCATTGTTTTGTTTTCAAATGCCGCTACTGTAGGAAATATATACAGTGCAACAGCGATCAGCGGAATACATACCGCCAGGATCACATAATTAAAAATCTGTGACATGGAACCCGGCATAGTCACCAGAGATTCTTTTTCCATATAAAGAAACACTGCAACTGCTGCCATCAGAATCCAGATAATAGTTGACTGTTTGAAATTCTGCTTAAAGCTCTTAAAAAAGTCATGAAATACCCGGATATCTCCATCCTTATGGAGTTTTAATGTACAATAATACAAAGCAGTGGTAGATGCCCCTGCTGTAATCACAGGAAGAGAGCACACGATCCATAGTAAATTTAATGCAATTAACTGACCTAAAAATCCAAATATCCTGTCATAAAGACTTCCTGGTTTCATTTTTTGTTACCCCTTCCTTATCATCTTATTCTTATTAATCTTATTCTTAATTTTATTTCTGTTTCCAGCTTTATCCTGACCTTCACATTTACAACTTCATTCTATAAATATCAGCATATAATATGTAATGTCTGCAGCAAAGTTTCCCTTATCCAGTTTCAGGCAAGCTTTTGTTATGTTTCACTTTCCATTTTTATAACAAAAGCCTGCCTGTACAGTTCATGTGAATCATTTCCGCCACAGGAACCATTTTGTTTTATCAAAACTTTTTTACTTATTTACAGCTTACCACCGGATGTTGCAATACCTTCGATGAACTGCTTCTGGAAGATCAGATACAGTACGATCATCGGGATACATGCAAGCAGAGATGCTGCCATCAGCTGCGGATAATTGTTGGTGTACTGTCCCTGCATTTTTGCAAGTGCTGCTGACAGAGGCATTACATCCTTGTTACAGATCAAAGGCCACATCAGGTCTTTGTATGCAAATACTGCTGTGAAGATTCCCAGTGCCACCATGGAAGAACGTGTCAGAGGAGCCATGATGAACAGGAAGGTCTGACCGATGTTACATCCGTCAAGACGTGCTGCCTCTTCCAGATCTTTCGGAAGTCCCATATAAGCCTGTTTGAGGAGAAATGTACCAAATGCAGTAACAATACCGGGAAATACCAGGGCAAAAATGGTATTGAGCATTCCCATTTTACTTACCATTAAGTACTGTGGGATAATGAAGATCTGTCCAGGAACCATCATCTGGAAAAGTACCAGAGAGAACATCAGGTTTTTACCTCTGAAGTTCAGACGTCCAAATGCATAGCCTGCCAGTGTTGCTGTCAGAACCGCGCATACAACACGGCCCAGGATCAGAAGCAATGTATTGATATACAGATGTAAGAAATCCATATTTTCAATAACTTCTTTAAAGCTGTCCCATCTCCATGTAGACGGGAGAATTACGAACGGGTTGACAGAAGTTGCCTCTGTCATGGTTTTGAAAGCTGTCAGGATCATCCATAAGAAAGGAACCAGCATGGTAATAGATACCAGTATCAGGATAACATGGATCAGAACTCTGTTTGCTTTATCTCTTGCTGCCATAATTATCCCTCCTTAGTTATAGTGAACCCACTTCTTCTGAGCAATGTTCTGGAATACTGTCATGATCATAATTACAACCAGAAGAAGTACGACGATTGTTGAACCATAACCTTTGTTATTCTGTACAAAGGAATTCTGGTAGAACAGGTAAACAAGTGACTGTGTTTTGTAAAGTGCAGGATTATTTCTGTCCATAACCATGAAGATCAGGTCGAATACCTGCATGGCACCGATAACACGGGTAACCATTACAAAGAAGATGGTCGGTGAAAGCAGCGGGATTGTAATATGGAAGAACTGTTTCACACCAGTTGCTCCGTCAATGCTTGCTGCTTCATAATAATCTCTTGGGATTTCCTGCAGACCGGACAGGAAAAGAACCATATTGTAGCCGATGATAGACCATACACCGATCACTGCGATCGCATAAACTGCGATCCTCGGATCAGAAATCCAGTTGATCTTTGTATGAAAAATGTGATTGAGAAGACCAAACTCTGAGTTGAACAGCCATCTCCATACCATGGCGATTGCAGCCGGAGCAGCAACCATAGGCAGGAAGAAAATAGTCCTGTAAACAGCACGGCCTTTCATTTTACGGTTTAATAAAACTGCCAGTACAAGTGCGATAGCAATAGAAAACGGAACTTCCACAATGGCATATTTAAATGTATTTAATAATGCCTGCCAGACTTCCGCATCGTGGAACAGCTTTACGTAGTTATCAAAACCAATGAAGATATTTCCCTTACCGAAATCTCCGGTCTTGAAAAAGCTCTCATAAATGGTCTTAAAAATCGGATAGATATTTAAGATGATCAGACCAAGCATTGTAGGAAGAATGAACGCCCATCCCCAGATGAATTCATTCCGCGCCTGACTGGTACCTTTTTTGGGATTTGCCACGGTTCTCACTCCTTCTTATCATAGAATTTTGTTGCTGATTTGAATGGAAAACTGCCGCATATGAGCATACCCTTTGTGACTCCTGTGGTTATCACATGATCGGAATCTTTTCTGCGGCAGCTTTTCCGTTTCTTATTTTTTATAAATGGTTTTGTTAAACATTAATTAATAGGACTCTTCTGCAATGGCATCGTTCATAATAGTAACGATATTCTTGCATGCATCATCCATGCTTTCCTCATCATTCCATGGTTTCTTCAGTTCTTCGCACATTGGGTTCCACCATGCAAGTGTTGCATTTGTGTGTGGTCTGAATACGATATTGTCCATTGCATCCATGTATGGCTGTAAGTTAAAGCAATCAACACTGTTAACCCATCCATCGGACATTCCTTCGTAAGCTGCCATTGTTACACCAAGGTCAGCCTGTTTCTTCTGCATATCTTTGGAACCGAACCACTCAATAAGCTGGAAAGCTTCGTCCGGCATATCTGTGTTTGCAGATGCTGCCCATCCAAGACCATTGTAAAGAGATACGCTCTCTCCTGTTTCAGCATCTTTCGGAAGTCTTGCCACATCACAGTGCTCTTTGATGTAATCGTTGTCTTTGAAAGCAGATACCATCCAGGATCCCTGAGAAATCATAGCTACCTTGCCAGATCCGAAGAGTACGTCTGTACCTGTTTCGGACATTGTAGATGCAGGAGGCATTACATTTTTAACGCATTTGTCAACGAATTCCATTGCTTTGATAGTGTTTGGATCATCAAAACCGGATTTGTTGTCATCTGTCAGTATAGTTCCACCCATGGAGTAAACAATATTCATCCATGTATCCTGCTCATTAGACGGGTTTGCTGCAAAACCGTACTGGCTTCCGTCTTCTTTTGTAAGTTTTTCTGCAATGTCATAGAATTCATCCCATGTCCAGCTTCCGTCCGGATAATCGATTCCTGCTTCATCAAACATATCTTTGTTGTACCACATAGCAATTGTATCGATGTCCTTCGGTACTGCGTATGTTTTTCCGTCCCACTGATACATTTCTTTGATATCTTTCGGGAATTTGTCCATTTCCAGTTTGTCGCTGTCTGCAATCTTGTCTGTCAGATCAAGTAAGATATCATTGGACATATATCTTACAGCTTCATTGGAATGCATCCAGAATACGTCCGGCATGTCTCCGCCTGATGCACCTGCTTCAAGAAGTGTCCAGTAGCTGCTCCACTCTACTACCTGAAGTTCAGTTTTGATTCCGGTCTCTTTTGTAAACTCATCCATGATTTCCTGAAGTCCGGCTTTCTGTCCGTTATCCCAGATTGCAACTGTCAGAGTTTTGTCTTTCGCCTGTGCGCTTACTGGTGCAAGTGCAGTAACTGTCATAGCACCGATCACTGTTGCGACTGTGAGTTTTTTCATGTTTTTTCTCATATACATCCTCCTTTATTCGTCGTTTCGACGTGTTCCTTGTGATTCTTATTATATGTTTTTGTCTATTTTTTTTCAATAGACTAATGAAATAAATTTATGTCATAATCGTTATGGAAAAATCGCTGAATTTATGGTAAAATGTCAACAGTGACTTGAATTTATGCGTATTTACAGGATATCATTCCATATGTCTTTATATCAATTAATACCCGCAGTCAAAGAAAATAGAAAAAGGAATTGCGCAAATGCCAAATGTAAAATATACGGACAGCGCTACTTTCCGCTGTCTTGAAAACCTGAAAGAAGGCTCCCTTGATATCAGTCTGATCCATACGGGCAAAGAACACTGCCCGCCCGGACATATCTGTTCCATGCCAAGAGATGAGTTCATCATCCATTTTGTGCTGGACGGTACCGGATTCTATTCTGCCGGAGGTCAGACCTGGAGCCTTACTCCCGGACAGATGTTTGTAATTTATCCAAATGAACCAGTCACATACGGTGCTGATGAAACCAATCCCTGGTCTTATGCCTGGATTGGTTTTCGCGGAATCCGAGCTCACTCAATGGTAAAAGAATGTGGATTTTCCAAAAATCAATTAGTACTTCCTGCACCGGATCAGAAAATAATCCTGAAACACATCGATTATATGCTGAATCATAAGCAGCTTTCCAAAGCCAATGATCTAAGGCGCCAGGCTTATCTGATCCTGTTGTTAGCCGAGCTTGCCGACTTTCATGAAAAACAGTCTGCACAGAACAGAAAAAGTGCCAAATATGCCTACAGCACCAGTGTTTACGTAGAGCTTGCCATTGAATATATTAAAGACATGTATCAAAAGGGAATCGGGATTTCTGATATTGCAGATAATATCGGAATCAGCCGTGCCTATCTGAACAGTTCCTTTCAGAAAGAGCTTGGAATGTCCGCACAGACCTTCCTCATTGATTATAAGATGCATAAAGCAGCCAGTCTTCTGGTCAGTACCAGTCTGTCTGTTAAAGAGATTGCTAATAATGTGGGCTATGAAGACCAGCTTGTTTTTTCAAAAGCTTTTAAGAAGAAGTTTGGAATGAGTCCGAAGAATTATAAGACTCATAAAGAAATGATGGATAAATTTAGCGAAAAGCAGGTAGACGATCCCGTGTGATCGTTCTGCCTGCTTTTTGTTGATTTTTTATTTCTGTCTATTGCTTTTCGCAACCTCCATAAGGAGCTTACCTGATTCGGTTATTATTTTGCAGTTAAAACATAAATTCTGGACTCATAGTCTGTGCATGGTTCGTCTTCACTTGTAGGTTCACCTGCTGTACAGTCTGTGGTGAGCAGTCCCAGATTCATCAGCTCATCCCCGTAGTTTTCTGTTCCATTATACTCATTTCTGTAGATAAGATCCGGATCCAGTCCCTGAAGCCGTACTCTGGTAAAATCTGCGTTTACTACATTTCTTTCTCTGTACCAGAATACCAGCGCTGTCTTTTTGTCCTCACTGACTGTCATCCACGCTGTTTCATTGCCCTCAAAAGGACTTTTCAGTCTGTAAAAAGTTCCAAACTGGATCAGTTCTCTGTATTCTTTCATAAAAGTGATCTGCTGTTTTACTTCTCTGATTTCCTCATCAGACAGTTTATTCAGATCCAGCTCATATCCGAAAGTTCCAAAATAAGCTACATTTGCTCTTGTATGTAACGGAGTTTTGCGGTTTAACTGATGGTTTGGTACTACAGAAACATGACTTCCCATGGAGCTTACGGGATAACACATGCTTGTGCCGTACTGGATTTTCACACGCTCTGCCGCATCTGTATCATCACTGGTCCATCCCTGTGGTGCATAATAAAGGATTCCCGGATCAAAACGTCCGCCACCGCTTGCGCAGGACTCAAAGAGAATCTGCGGAAATGCAGTATTTAACCGCTCATACAGATCATAAACTCCGAGAATATATCTGTGGAACACTTCTCCCTGACGGTCTGCTGGAAGTGCAGCCGAATAACATTCTGTAATACTTCTGTTCATATCCCATTTGATGTAGGAAACCTTTGCTTCTGAGAGGATTTTGTACATCATCTCATAAATACAGTCCACCACTTCTTTTCTGGAGAAGTCCAGCACATACTGATTTCTGCCATGACAGGAATGCCTCTGGGGTGTCTGCAGGATCCAGTCCGGATGTGCACGGTAAAGATCGGAATCCTTATTCACCATCTCCGGCTCAAACCACAGACCAAATTTCATACCCATCTCTTCAATCCTGTCTGCGATTCCCTTGATTCCCTGCGGAAGACGCTCTCTGTTTGCCACCCAGTCACCAAGTCCTGCATAATCGTTGCTTCGTGTACCGAACCATCCGTCATCCAGCACAAATAATTCAACACCACATTCCTTTGCCTTTGCAGCAATTTCCACCAGACGGTCCTCTGTAAAATCAAAATAAGTAGCTTCCCAGTTATTGTTAAGGATTGGCCTGGGACGGTCTCTCCAGTAACCTCTTGCCAGTCTCTTCTGATATAATTTATGGAAGGTCTGGCTCATTCCATTCAGACCCTTATCAGAAAATACTACTACTGCTTCCGGAGTCTGAAAGCTCTCACCACAGTCCAGCTTCCAGTCAAAATTCTGGGGATTGATTCCTACAGTGATGCGGGTTGTATCATGAGTATCCACTTCTGTCTGCATTCTGTGATTTCCGCTGTAGATCAGACTGAATCCCATCACTTCTCCTGCATTTTCTGTTGCTGACGGACGTCGGAGCACAATAAAGGGATTATGTTCATGGGAAGAATTTCCTCTGATGCTTCCCACAGACTGGATTCCCTGCTCTAATCTGCGTTCTTTCACATGACGTTCTCTGGACCATGCACCTGAAAACTGCATCCACACATAATCCTTGTCCGGCAGATCAAGGCTGAGGCTCATTGCATTTAACAGATGTACTGATGATGTACCCTCGTTTGTAAATCTGGCACTTCTGGTGATGATTCCCCTCTGTGTAAAAATAGTATAAAGCAATTCCAATACAATTCCTGTTACTTCATCTTTCAATTTTACACATAAGGTCTGGGCTTCTTCGTCTTTCTCAGTATACGTAGCCGGAAGTCCCTGAAGTTTTGGTTTTCCAGCTGCAATTGTATAACTTACATAAGTAAAATCAGAAATCCTGCTTCCGTTTTCCTGAAGGATCTCCACTGCCGGATAACGGTAATCAGAACTGCCATACACCGGATATTCCAGTTTCAGATGCTCCAGCGAAAATTTGCGGTTTCCCTCATAAACACAGGCTGTCATTGGTCTCTGCTTCATCTCAAGAAGATGTGAAAAATCTTCTCTGTCATGGATTCTTTTCCCAAAATAGAGATTTCCAAGATGTCCATTTGGAAGCACACACATAATATAACTGATTTCATTGTTGTATAAATGGAATGTCTTTGAACTTTCATGAAAAATAATACTCATAACTGTCCCCTTTCTATAATAAATTCAATATACATGAAGTTAGGGGCAAAAGGTTTTTTGACCCTAACTTGATATCACGGATTGCTCCGCGGCTGTGCTGATATCATATACATTATTATAGAGAAAGTTATTCTGAGGCGTTATGGCATTATGTTTGTCTGAACCTTTAAAATGTTAACTGTTGATCAGCTGTTCCAGCCCATCCTCTGACACTTCCAGGTTTCTGCGGTTTTTACTTCTGTCCTGCCTGCGAAACTGCGTTGGTGTCAGTCCTGTTTCATGTTTGAATGCCCTGGCAAATCGTTCTGCATTTCCATAGCCACAGGATTTTCCAATTGATTCTACAGACAATTCCGTAAGAGCCAGCAATTCCCTTGCCCTTGTAATACGGTATTTCTGCAGAAAGTCCTTTGGTGAAATATGAAGTTCATTCATAAAGATCGTGTACAGATAACTGCGGTTAACATTTAAATGCTCTGCCAGTTCCTGTACTCCGATTCCACAGGCATATTCATTTTTTATAAATGCCATAGCTTCTTTGATATATGCTCCATACTTGCTTTCGCTTCTATATTTCTTTTCTTTTGAATTACCCAGATAAGTATCAATCACCACATCTTTTGTAAGAACTGAAAAGAAATCATATAATCGTCCCTGCAGATAATACAGATTTGAGGTGGTACTTTCTGTATGTTTCAGAATATCCAGCACAATTTTCTTTAACTCTTCTCCACTTTCCGAACGGAAGATCAACTGCTCGCTGTTTAATCCGATATCCCGAATATATTTTCCTGCATTGGTGCCGCCTACTCCAATCCAAAGATAACTCCAGGGATCATCTTTATCTGCCTGATAGAAAGTCTGTGTGCCCGGCTCGATCAGAAACCCCTGTCCGGCAGTGAGATAATGTTTTTGTCCGGACACCTGATACATTCCTTTTCCTTTCACTACAAAATGGATCAGATAATGTGGACGGGATGCCGGGCCATAGCAATGCAGCGGCCCGCATTGTGCGTAGCCGCTGTAGCTTAGATAAAATTCTCTGAATTTTGGTTCCTGTAATTGTAAGACATATGAATCTTCCATAATATATAGTCTGCTCTCCTGTTTTATAAACAACCATTAACTCCCGGCTATATCATAAGGCCAGTGAACACTCATCTATCTTCTTTAATTCCTCTTCACTGAAGGATGCACTGTCCAGCACTTTCAGATTCTCAAGGATCTGCTGTGGACGGGATGCCCCGATGAGAACGCTGGTTACGATTCCGTCGCGGAGAATCCATTTCAGTGCCATCTGAGCAAGACTTTCGCCTCTCTCTGCTGCAATTGCATTCAGGCTGCGGATACTGTTAAGACGTTCCTCACTGAACTGGTCTGCATGGAGAAAACGTCCGTCTGTGTTGACACGGCTGTCTTTTGGGATTCCATTCAGGTATCGGTCTGTGAGCATTCCCTGCGCCAGAGGACTGAAAGAAATAATTCCCTTTCTCCTCTCTGCTGCTGCCTGTTTCAGACCATTTTTCTCAATCGTTCTGTTAAAAATATTATACGAATTCTGATTAATGATAAACGGACAGTGCAGTTCCTCCAGAATATCTGCGGCGCGTTTCATTGTCTCACCATCATAGTTGGAAATTCCAACATACAATGCCTTTCCGCTTCTGACAATCTGTGCCAGAGCCTCCATGGTCTCCTCCAGAGGAGTCTCCGGATCCATTCTGTGATGATAGAAGATATCTACATAATCCAGACCAAGACGTTTCAGGCTCTGGTCAAGACTGGCGATCAGATACTTTCGACTGCCCCAGTTTCCGTAAGGTCCCGGCCACATATCATAGCCTGCCTTTGTGCTGACGATCAGCTCATCTCTGTATGCAGAAAATTCCTCTCTCAGGATTTTTCCAAAATTTTCCTCAGCACTTCCAGGCTGTGGACCATAGTTGTTTGCAAGGTCAAAATGAGTGATTCCATTATCAAATGCTGTGAAGCACATCTGTTTCATATTCTCATAAACACCGGTATCTCCGAAATTATGCCATAACCCCAGAGATAACTCCGGCAGCATCAGCCCACTGGCACCACAGCGGTGGTATTTCATTGTTTCATAACGTTTTTCGTCTGCCTGATACACAAATAAATCCTCCTTATGTATGATATCATTATTTACTGTCCATTTCATGCTCAGTAACTATAACTGTTCCCTGTAATCATACATCCCAGAGGATTTATTTTCAATAAAAGTTCTTTGTATTTTCTTTTATTACGGTGGATAGTTATTGAAACTTTGATTCCCAAGAGAATTCATCATCCTAAACATTTACTCTGTTTCATTAGCTTCCTGAAGCTTCTGCATCTCTTCTAGCGGCATATTGAAAAAAGCGGCTATTTCCTGTTCACTTTTTCCATTTCTTAACGCTCTGTCAATTAAACTTTTCTGTCCTTTTGTTTCTCCTCTTGCCTCCCCCAGCAATTCCGCCTCTTCTCTTATGTCATCAATAGCTGTTCGCATATTCTGCTTCTCCTTTCTTTCATCCACATTTAAATTCACATTTGTAACCTCTTTTAACATCATCACTGTCTTGGTTTCCATCTCATGAAATCCTGGATTATTTTCTATAATCTCCTGAAGTTTCTTTTTATCTCTCAAATATTTTAAAAATAATAAAACTTCTCTTAAATCTGTCGTAAAATGTTCAAAATCTTCATCGTTCATCTCTGCTGGTACGATTAGATTAATCTTATAATCCGGTACCATAGACAATAACTTCTCATCTGTAACTTCAAACATCTCATGCAACCTTCTTGGACCGTCCCACTCATCAGCACCAAAATAAATCACCAATGTGACAACCGGAATCAATATATCATCTTTATAGAATCCTGACAGATATTCCCCTACTGTCCCTTTCGTGCCTTCTCTTCGATGTTTTCTGGCAGTCTCATCTATCTGTGAAGCATATTCCAGTGCATCGTATACCATGTCTTTTACAGGCATTGCATAATGCACCTCTGACTGATTCTCCACTCCCAGCAAAACATAAACCGCCTGACCGTCTTCCATTGTGTGAAGAAGTTTTAATTCATCTCTGTATTTCTGGACTGGATACGGAATCTTTCTTTTTTCATCTTTCCCATACAGCACAGATAATGCTGTCGTATCTACTGTATGTAGCATCTCGGGATTTATTTTCTTTTTTCCCTGGTAAATCAAATGATTGAATGCATCTGCGAATACCTGTGCATTCTTCATGTAATCTTTCGTAAGAGTATCCTTTTTTCCCATATGATGATTCCTCCTGCGAACCGGGAGAAATCACTATGCAAATCTGCTCTCTGAAATCTCCCTGCTTTTTAATTGTGATAGTAAGCATTGAGATTTCCTGCTGATTGCCTGAATGGCAGAAATGCATATAGACAGGCTTTTATACCTGAACAGATAATAGAAATAAAATGCTTAAGTTGATATTAGCACAATATGGTCTGTTTTTCCAGT
Organism: Blautia sp. HCP3S3_D9; assembly: GCF_052063845.1. Taxonomy (NCBI): domain Bacteria; kingdom Bacillati; phylum Bacillota; class Clostridia; order Lachnospirales; family Lachnospiraceae; genus Blautia; species Blautia sp. HCP3S3_D9. The sequence goes on along the minus strand of NZ_JBQHWS010000001.1, from coordinate 125,513 downwards.
ATTTCCTATAAGTTTATAATCTTTTTATAAAAAAAGAAAAAGCCATTCCCAGTTTTTTAACTGAAAACGACTTTTCATTAATCACATTTTATTATATTCCTTTAAAACTAAAGGAAAATTCCATCTTTCCTTCTGCATTCAGCAGATATTCCGGATGGGTGTATGCGCCCCAGCTGTCGTCGCCGCCGATTCCCATCTGGCCTTTGGCTACACGGATCACAGTGTAGTGGATCTGCGGGAGTTCGTATGGGTGCATGGCGTTTTCCATCTCGTGCGGAGTATATGGAAGTGCAGAGAACATCATTGGTTCTTTGTCCATCTCAAAGAGGATTCCTCTGCCTTTACGGTCTGTGATGGACGCCCAGCGTACTTCTTCTTTTGCACCGCATTCCTGCGGAACCATGTATTTTGCCACGTTATCCTCAACAAGGTTCTGGTAAATGCCGAGTTTTGCACCTTTTTTGCGGTCTGCATAGGTTTCGGCTTCGCCCCGTCCGTACCACTGTACATGGTCATAGTCTGCGTTGAATTTGAAGATTACGCCAAATTCCGGCATATCACCGAGTTCTTTTACAGGATCATAAGTTAACGTTGTTTTTACTTTTCCATCTCCGAATACTTCGTAGGTGAGCTGGCATTCACTGGCTGGTGTGGTTGGCATCAGATAGGTGAATGTTATTTTTACAGAAGTTTCTGTTTCTTCTGCCTGTGGTAAATTGGATGGACCATATGCACCTTTTCTGTATTCTTTGTGGCTTAAATACATACTGGCAATTTTCCACTGTGCGTAGCGCATCTGCATGAGATTTCCACAGTCATTGTCTGTAGGTGCACGCCAGAAGTTTGGTTTCGGGATAGTTTCGAGCATCTCTTTGCCTGCGTATTTGTAGGAAACAAGACCGCCATTGAGAACGGAAAACATCACCTCAAAATGCTCTCCGCGGACACCGATATTGTGTGTGCTTCGGATGATCTGTGGCTTCTGAGGAAGTTTTGCTGCAACAGTTTCTTCAACCTGATATACATACTGTCCAAATGCAATCTCATGACCTGCAGGTGCCCATACTTTTTCCTCTTTCAAATGAAAAGAAACGGTGACTGCATATTCCCCCGCTACTTCTGCTTTTCCAAATGGAAGTTTGTATTCTTTTTCACTTAACGGCTCTACTGCTGTTTCCAGAGTCTCTGTGCGGATTACTTTTCCGTTCTTTGCAAGTGTTACTTTACAATCGAAAGTATCTGTGTTCACAAAAAGGTTCTTGTTAATAACTTTTACAGTATCAGCAGTTACCTCTGCTGTGATATTCTGATAGTTAAATTTCACTTCCTGCATCTTCGGAGAAGCTTCGCGGTCACCGCCATATGCAATTCCATTACCACTGAAGTTATAGTCTGTCGGGCGTTCTCCAAAATCGCCGCCATATGCCTGGAATTCTTTTCCATAGCGGTCTTTTTTGTAAATAGACTGGTCAATATAATCCCAGATAAATCCGCCCTGATATTTCGGTTCCATGTCTGTCAGATCTGTATATTTGTGCATGGCACCGCAGGAATTTCCCATCGCGTGAGTATATTCACAGCAGATAAACGGCTTGCTGTCATCTTTTGCAAGGAATTCCTTAATCGCTTCTACTGACGGATACATCTGGCTTTCCATATCGCTGGTATCATTATAGCTGCGATCATGGAAAAGTCCCTCATAATGTACCAGACGAGTCGGGTCGTTCTTACGGAAAAGCTGAGACATTTCATAAATGTCTTTGCCTCCAAAAGATTCGTTTCCACAGGACCAGATCAGGATTGCCGGATGATTCTTGTCTCTCTGATACATGGAGTTTGCACGGTCAAGCATCATATCAAGCCACTCTGGTTTGTTGTGCGGGACAATGTATGTATAATCCTTTGTGATCTCTGCCACATCCCAGGAACCATGAGATTCCAGATTTGTCTCATCAATCATATAAATGCCATATTCATCGCAGAGCTGATAGATCAGCGAAGCATCCGGATAATGACAGGTACGGATTGCATTGATGTTGTTCTGTTTCATCGTGCGGAGGTCTTTACGAAGTTCCTCTTCTGAAACATGTCTGCCGCTGACAGAGCTGAATTCATGACGGTTTACTCCCTTGAACACGATACGTTTTCCATTCAAAGTCATAATTCCGTTCTTCATCTCGAAACGGCGGAAACCTACTTTCTGCGGAATCACTTCCTGAAGAGTTCCTGCTTCGTCATAAAGTTCAATTGTAAAATCATAGAGCTGCGGATCCTCTGCACTCCATAATTTCGGATCATTAATTTTCCATGCAAAATTATGTTCTACCGTTTTACTGCATCTTGTTTTCTGCACATAAACTTCCTGAACATTCTCTGACGTATTTTCTGTTTCAGAGCCAGTTTCCATGAGTACTTTTCTTTCTTCCAGTACACATTCTCCATCTTTTTCAAGTCTGAAAACGATACTTCCCTTTCCCCATGTTTTCACTTTCACTTCCAGATCTGCCACATCCAGATTCTCTTCCGGAATGGCCCGGATCTGAAGATCATAGGCATGAGTATCCGGTACTGTGTAGAGATATACGTCTCTGTAAATTCCGGAGAAACGGAAGAAGTCCTGATCTTCACACCAGCTGCTGGAAGTCCATTTGAATACCTGTGCTGCAAGCTTGTTCTGACCTTCTTTTACATAATCAGTTAATTCGAACTCTGATGGTGTAAAAGAGTCTTCGCTGTAACCAATGAATGTTCCGTTCAGCCACAACGCAAGTCCGCTCTCTGCTCCCTGGAAAGAGATAAACAGTCGTTTTCCTTTCATCTGTTCCGACACTGTAAAATATTTCACATAACTTGCCACCGGATTAAAACGATCCGGAATCTCACCTGGGTTAATTTCCTCATGTCCTTCCCACGGATACTGGACATTTGCATACTGAGGTGCATCATATCCTTCCATCTGAATATGTGCCGGTACATGAATGTCATCCCAGTCATAACAACAGTAATCCTCTTTCTCAAATCCCTGGATTGTACTTCTGTAATTACGGGCATAATGGAATTTCCATAAACCATTCAGACTCTGTCGGAAAGAAGTATCTGCTCCTTCCTGCATAGCAGTCCGCATTTCTTTTACATCTCTATAATTTACGTGATCTGAATGAGCTTCCATTCGGTTCTCGCAGAAATACTGCGGATCTTTTACCTTCGAATAATCAAATGCCTGCATATTGTTCCTCCTGTTTTATCTTATACTGTTCTTTTAGTGTAACACTGTATATACCTGTATAGTTTACGAATTCAGTCATATACTTTCTGTTTTCGCGCCTGCATGGCACAAATAAAAACAATTTTTCTGTCATGGCAGATTATATCATTCCCTATTCTTTCTTACAATTGATTTTCTGTCATATATTATGATGTTACGTAAGGTTATTAAAAAAGGACAGGTGAATCTCACCTGTCCTTTCATCATCTGTATCTTATTCGCTCTTAGCTTCCTTCTCTTCCATCCTGGAGAATACCATCTCATAACCATCGTTTCCATAATTTAATGAACGATTCACACGACTGATCGTTGCAGTGGAAGCTCCGGTCTTCTCAGAAATGTCCAGATAGGTTCTCTTGTCCATCAGCATCTTGGCAACCTCAAAACGCTGTGATAAGGAAAGAAGTTCATTGATTGTGCATACATCCTCAAAGAAAGTATAGCATTCTTCTTTATCCTTCAGGCAAAGGATCGCTTCAAAAAGCTGATCCACAGCCTCTGTTCTGATCTTTTTACTCATTTTCCTGCTCCTTTAGAACTCTGTTCTTCAATTCTTCACTGGACGGACATATGTCTTTATAATGTCCGTATTTTGTTTCCAACAGTGATATTTTACCACGTTAAAACATAAGAAGCAAGCGTTTAACTGTAAAGAAATCAGAGATTTTCGGATTTTGCCAAAAGAACCTCTCCAAGAGTCGCAAATACCTTCTGCGGATCAATCGGTTTCGACAGATATCCATTCATTCCTGCCTGATATGCATTCTTTTTGTCTTCCTCAAAAGCATTGGCAGTCATTGCTACGATTGGGATCGCACTGCGTGTACCGGACAGAGCACGGATTCTTCTCGTAGCCTCATAGCCGTTCATATTCGGCATCTGAATATCCATCAGGATCAGATCATAGTAATCCTTAGGCATCTTCTGCAAAAGTTCCAGACATTTGACACCATCCTGTGCCCATTCCACTTTCATGCCTTCCTCTTCCAGCAAAGTAACTGTGATCTCTGCATTCAGTTCATTATCCTCTGCCAGCAGAACCCGTCGTCCTTTCAAATGATGTAGTTCACTGATGTTCTCCTGTTTCTCTTCTGTCCCCTGCTGTTCTTCTCCGGCAATAGCAAATGGCAGAAGGATCACGGTCTTTGTCCCTACTCCTGTCTTGCTGGTAACCTCAATGGTGCCACCCATCAGATCAACCAGAGCTTTCACGATTGGAAGTCCCAGACCAGTTCCGACTACCTTACTCTCTGTACTGGTATGCTCACGGGTAAATTCCTCAAAAATATGCGGCAGATATTCCTCACTCATACCGATACCTGTATCTTCTATTACAAATTTAAAATGAGCAACACCTTCATTTGCATAAGCCCTGTGATCCTCTGCAAGTTTCTCTGCTGCCCTCTCGGAAATCCCCTCTTCCGTAATTCTGACAGTAACCTTTCCACCCTCCGGCGTATACTTGATGGAATTACTGATCACATTCAGCAGGATTTCCCTGAGTTTCGTTCTGTCACAATGCACATACGTGTGCTCAATGTCTGTTTCACATACGTAATCCAGATTCTTCTCCTCGATGGACGGCTCAAAGACATCACTCAGGGCAGTCGTCAGTTCCTCAATATTTCCTACCTCTGTCCTCAGCGTCGCCTTTCCACTCTCAATCCTTGCCATCTCCAGAACATAATTGATCAGAGATAGCAAAAATGAACTGGAATGTTTGATCTTGCCTATATAATTCTCAGCCTTATCTCTGTCATCCAGATGTTTCTCCAGCAGATCCGCAAATCCTATGATCGCATTCATCGGTGTACGGATATCGTGGCTCATGTTGAAAAGGAAACGTGTTTTCGCCTCATTTGCCATCTGTGCTTCCCTTACTGACTTCTCCAGTTCTTCTTCATGAAGCACATCTTTATACTGTCTCATACTGTACTGCCAGTAGCCGACAAACATCAGTATCGCCACTGCAAAAGCAATAATAACCGCAAATATACTCTGAGCAGCCGAAATCCAGCCATTTACCGGTACGATTTCGAAATACCAGGTATCATTTGGTACTGAGCACGCCACTTCCAGCGAACTTCCAAATCTCTGACTTTTGCTCTCATCGATCACGATTTTCTCACCTGTATACAGGTCTTTCTTCCAAATCTGATAAGCATATCCTGCGTCTTCCAGCTTATCCAGTTCTACCTGTTGGATAAAATTATCCCAGTTCATAACCAGAATGGAAAATCCCCAGAACTTCTTTTCTCCATCATCATCTGTCACATAAACCGGGTCAAAAAGCAGTGCCCCCGTTCCGCCCTGCATCAGCTCATACGGTCCGGCTATGGTATATTTACCGCTCTCCTTTGCCAGATTTGCTTCTTTCTTTCGGTCCGGATGCCGCAGCATATCCAGTCCCATGGCAGCTTCATTGCCTTCCATCGGATAAATCTGACTTACAACACCATCCTTCGCCAGTTCCCTGGCCTCTATCACCTCTTCATTCTCCTGCATCAGACCTGCAAGCGTATCGAACTGCTCACTATCTATATCGTACCCTTTCTCAAGGACACGTTTCACCAGATCTGACTCTGCCAGATATTTGCTCAGCTGGGACTCTACACGGCTTACTGTTGACTCTGCTGTATAAGTCGCTTTAAGCTTCTCACGCTTCACCTGGTTCTCATTGAGCAGCCAGGTAACTCCCATAACAATAACAAGCGTAATAAGAAATACGACTACTGTCCCGCGTTTTATGCTTTTCGGATTTGTTTTTTCTCTTTTACGCATCAAAAATCCTCACTAGAACTTACGGTTCACATATTTCCTGATCGCATCCACTGAACGGTTCAGTACCAGTTCCTCCGGAAAATCCAGCTTCGTAAGAAGCTCTCTCGCCATATCAAATTCCCCGATCAGCAAGTCAAAATGTGCATCACTGTCCATCACAACCGGAACCTGATATTTCATGCAGAGCTTCAGCATCACTGTATCATTCTCTACTGCATTCTCACGGGTACAGTCAGGATCCATGGAATGATTGTTCAGTTCCAGAACCTTGCCATGCTCCTTCGCTCCCTGAACCAACGCCTCATAATCAATCTCATATCTGCCGTCATCCGGATGGCCAATGATATTCACATATGGATTCTTCATCGTATTCAGATAGGCTTCCGTATTCTCCAGCTTAGACGCCGGCTTCATACACGGAGTATGCAGACTTGCAATTACCACATCCATAGTTGAAAGCGTATGCTGTCCCAAGTCCACTGTTCCCTGCGCATCCAGAATATTTACCTCCGATCCAAGCAGCAACTGAATCCCGTACATCTTTCTCGGCACAACCTTAAGATTATGAAAATAAAACTTATGACAGGTCCCCGGCATACTCGGCGCATGCTCCGTAATCCCAAGAAGTTCCAGTCCTTTATCTGAAGCAGCCTTCGCCATCTCTCTCAATGAGCAATATGCATGACCGCTGGCTATTGTATGTGTATGTAAATCTAATACTGAATTATACTTCATAATTAAATTCTCCTCATATCGTAAAATCTTTCCCTCACATTATACTTCCATCCCCCAACATTTCCAAGTAAATTTACACAAATAAAAAAGAATTTACACTGTTTAATAAACAGCATATAAAAATATTCTCTTTCTCTTGCATTTGCAGGATACTTAGATATTCTTAGTCGGCAAAAATCTGCGTTATGAGTAAAATGACACACTGTCTGAGCCGTAGGCGAGTTTGTGTCATTTTACTCATGCTTTTAGCAGATTTTTGGCAGCTTAGAATATCTTAGTGTCCGAAACCGCACGAGAAAGAGAATATTTTTATATGCGTCCCTTAATTCAAAAAAACAGAGCCTGCACTTTTTCTGCAAGCCCTGTCAAAATTTTCCATTTCAAGGAGGAATACAAAATTTTTATTTTACGATAAAGGATTTTCTCTTACTTACAACATCGAAGATAACCGCTGCCAGAAGAACAAGACCCTTAACAACCTTCTGAATATTCTGGTCAATACCCATAATACTCATACCTAAGTTCAGAACACCCATCAAAAGAGCACCAATAATAACTCCAGGAACAGTACCAGTTCCACCATAAGCAGAAGCACCACCAATGAAACAGGAACCGATCGCATCCATCTCGAAGTTTGTACCAGCCTGTGGGTTAGCGGAATTCAGACGAGCCATAGTAACCATACCGGCGATAGCTGCCAGAAGACCCATATTTAAGTAAGCCAGGAAATAAACTCTGTTTGTATTGATACCGGAAAGTTTAGTTGCTTTCTCATTACCACCAACTGCATAGAAATAACGTCCAGTAGTTGTCTTAGAAGCAATGTATGTATAGATTGCGATAATAACTGCTACCCAAACCAGAGAGTTCGGAATACCTTTGTACTGTGCAAGACGGAACATAAATGCAAGAATAACTGCACAGATCAGAACCATCTTAATTGCTGCACCGCCGAAAGCTTCTACACTGTAGCCTTTTTTCGCACGGTCTGCACGGTTTTTGAGTAAAAGTAAAACATAAACTACACAAACGATGATACCAACTGCGAAACATGTAACATTAAATCCTTCTTTGCCAAAGAAATCAGGAATGTAGTTGTTAAACAGTGCCAGGTAAGAATCAGGCATTGGAGCCAGTGTCTGTCCCTGAAGAACTACGTTTGATAAACCACGGAATGCAAGCATACCTGCCAGAGTTACGATAAACGGTGGGATTCGTACATAAGCGATCCAGAATCCCTGCCATGCACCGATCGCAATACCTGTGATCAGCATAACAAGCATTGTAAGATATGGATTCATGCTATTGAGAACCATCATCTTACCGCCGACTGCTGCAACGAAACATACAACAGAACCAACAGAAAGGTCGATGTTACCACCGGTTAAGATACAGAACAACATACCAGTTGCAAGGATAAATACATATGCGTTCTGAGCTACAAGGTTATTTACGTTCTGTGGCAGAAGCATAACACCTTTGGTGTTTGCTGTAAACATGATGACTACCAGAACCAAAACGATCACCATGGTATATTTCTTTAATACTTCTGAAAAACTAAGCTTTTTCTCCATCTTCTTTACGCTCCTTTTCCTGATTTTACGATCTTGGACATGATCAGTTCGGATGTTGCCTCTTCTTTGCTGACTTCACCTACGAACTTACCTTCATTCATGATATAGATTCTGTCTGACATTCCCAGTACTTCCGGAAGTTCAGAAGAAATCATGATGACGGATTTACCTGCCGCAACCAGATCGTTGATAATACAGTAAATTTCGTACTTTGCACCTACGTCGATACCACGGGTAGGCTCATCCAGGATCAGAATATCCGGTTCTGCGAACATCCATTTCGCAAGAAGGACTTTCTGCTGGTTACCACCACTTAAGTTACCTACATTCTGTTCAACAGATGGACATTTTGTTTTCAGTTTCTTTCTGTACTCTTCGGCTATCGCATATTCTTTATCTGCATCGATCACCTGTCCATTACTGATACCCTTCATGTTTGCCAGAGAAGTATTCATTTTGATGGATTTGGAAAGGATCAGTCCGTTTCCTTTTCTGTCCTCTGTAACATAAGCAAGTTTATTATCAATTGCTTCCTGTACAGTATTCAGCTTCACTTCTTTTCCATTCATAAAGATCTGACCGGAAATCTTGGTTCCATAGCTCTTTCCGAAGATACTCATGGCAAGCTCTGTACGTCCTGCACCCATCAGTCCGGAAATACCAACTACTTCGCCTTTATGAATCTTAAATGATACATTGTCTACTACTTTACGTTCTGAGTACAGTGGATGATAAACAGTCCAGTTCTTAACTTCCATGGAAACATCTCCGACTTTTACATTCGGACGTTTCGGGAATCGGTCTGTCATCTCACGGCCAACCATACCCTGAATGATACGCTGCTCTGAGAAGTCATCTACTTTCTTGTCCAGAGTCTCGATGGTAGAACCATCACGGATAACTGTGATCTTATCCGCAACATAAGAAATTTCATTTAATTTGTGGGAAATGATGATAGATGTCATTCCCTGTTCTTTAAATTTCAGCAGCAGATCCAGCAATGCCTGAGAGTCATCTTCATTCAGAGATGCGGTCGGCTCATCCAGGATCAGAAGTTTCGCATGTTTTGCCAGTGCTTTCGCAATTTCTACCAGCTGCTGCTTACCTACACCAATATCCTTGATCAAAGTTCTGGAGGATTCCTCCAGTCCTACTATTTTCAAATATTTATCTGCTTCTCCATAAGTTTCATTCCAGTTGATGGAGAAGGATTTACCTCTTTCATTACCCAGGTACATATTCTCGCCAATAGTCATATATGGGATCAGCGCGAGTTCCTGGTGAATGATTACAATTCCTTTTTCTTCACTGTCTTTGATTGTATTGAATTTACAGATTTCTCCATTATAAATAATGTTGCCGTCATAACTTCCATACGGATAAATACCACTTAATACATTCATCAGGGTAGATTTTCCGGCACCGTTCTCACCTACCAATGCGTGGATCTCGCCTTCTTCTACCTGAAGATTTACGTTGTCCAGTGCCTTAACACCCGGGAAAGTTTTGGTGATATTCTTCATTTCCAAAAGTATCTTAGCCAATTTCTATTTCCCTCCTTTTCCATAACAAAGCATTTAAGTACGTCTTGGAAAGAAACGGAAATTTCCTCCAAGATAGATTTTCTCTAAGATCATTTTTCCTGTTAAATAAATACTTATTACTGATTAATACAGGCGGGAACTGCGCCCGCCTGTACAGTTTGTTCATTCTTATTACTGAATCTGATCCTCTGTGTAATATCCGGAATCAATCAGCATTTCTTTGTAGTTGTCAATTGTTACAACAACCGGGTCGCAAAGGTATGTCGGGATAATGCCTGTGCCGTTGTCATAGGATTCTGTATCATTGATCTCTGGTTCTTCACCGTTCATGATAGCGTCAACCATGTCAACTACTGCAGATGCAAGAGCACGTGTATCTTTGAATACGGACATAGCCTGTTTTCCAGCTACAAGGTTCTTAACGTTTGGTGTATCGCAGTCCTGACCAGTAATGATCGGATATTCTCCTGTGTAAGAAGCTGCAAGTGCGTTTTCTACACCAAGTGCTGTAGAGTCATTGGAGCAGAGAACTGCGTCAAGGTTTGTTCCGTCAGAGTAGTTACCAGCGATGATTGTATCCATTCTGTCCTGAGCTTTTGCACTGTCCCAGTTAGCAGTTGCAACCTGCTCGAACTCTGTCTGTCCGGATTTAACTACCAGTTTGCCTTCGTCGATGTATTTCTGAAGTACATCCATTGCTCCGCCGAAGAAGAAGTTACAGTTGTTATCACCAGGATCACCTGTGAACAGCTCGATGTTGAACGGTCCGTCCTGATTGTCAAGATCAAGTGCATCTACTAAGTATTCGCCCTGTTTCTGGCCTACTTTGTAGTTATCGAATGTTGCATAGTATGTAACTGCATCTGAGTTCATAAGCAGACGGTCATAAGAGATAACCGGGATTCCTGCTTCTTTTGCCTGTTTCAGTGGCTCGCCAAGGCTGCTTCCGTCGATAGATGCTACAACCAGAAGGTCACATCCGTTAGCTACCTGGTTCTCAAGCTGTGAAACCTGTGTGCTTACGTCATTAGATGCATACTGAAGGTCTACTTCGTAGCCTGCTGCTTCCAGCTCTTTCTTCATGTTCTCGCCGTCCTGATTCCATCTCTGAAGGTCTTTGGTAGGCATTGTAACACCGATTACTTTTTTGTCATCCGCTTTAACAGCTACACCCGGGATAACTACCATTCCTGCTACCATTGATGCACAAAGAATTGCTGATACGACTTTCTTTCTCATTGTAAAAATCCTCCGTTTCTTTTTTACGTTGTTCACGTTTTCTTGATGATGTTACTATAGCATAAGGATATCTGGACATGGTTGGCAAGAAACAAGACATTTCGGGCAAAATAAAAAATGCCCTGTATGCAACAGGACATTTTTGTCACAAAATTGTGCTAGTATGTAGTCTGAAAAATCCAATATGTGCTAATTACTAATTATACTCCGCATTCAGATACACTTCATCTCTGCGGTGGAATCCTCCGTCTATGATCACCTCATCAATATTCTCTCTTGTCACAGCAATAGGATCCAGAACCTTGGACGGAATATCGTAGGTTCCATCATTCACTTTCTCAGTGACTCCCTTCAGTTCAGAAGCCTCTCTGCCGCTTCCGATCTCAACCGCATATTTTGCTGCCTCCCTTGCCAGATCTTCAATAGATTTAAAAGCAGTCATATACTGTGTTCCTTCTACAATACGCTGACAGGCTGCCAGATCGCCATCTTGACCGATAACAACTACATTTCCCGCCAGCTGATTCTCGGCAAGAACCTGCACCACCTGGCTGGCAATGTCATCGTTTCCGCACATGATCCCTTTCACATGCGGATATTTTTCCAGTGCTTCTTCCACATATCCCACTGCCAGCTCTGCAGTCCATCCATCACAGTTTGCCTCGTAAACCACATTCAGGTTTGTATCTTCAAGTGTATCGTCAAACCCCTCTTTAAGCATTTTGACATTATTGTCTGACGAGGAACCCTGGATCATAAAAATGTCACCGCCCTGCGGAATTGCATCGATCAGCGCCTGCGCCATGATTTCTCCAACCTTCCTGTTATCAAAGGAAATGTAGAAATCTGTGTTTGCATTATTGATCATTCTGTCATAGGAGATTACAGGGATTCCGGCATTCTGTGCTTTCTGGACTACATCGGAAAGCACACCGCAGTCTCTAGCGATCACAACGATCACATCCACCTGCTTACTGATAAAGTACTCAATCTGACTGATCTGTTCTTCTGCATCCGCACCTGCATCCTGCACATTGACATCTGCCCCAAGTTCCCTGGCAGTTGCCACAAACACATCTCTGTCTCGAATCCATCTTTCAATAACAAAAGAATCCACCGTAAGTCCTATCTGAATTTTGTGCTCTTCTTTTCCTGCTGATGCTGTTTCTTCTGTCTCTGCTGAATCCTTTTCCTGCACAGAACCGCATCCTGCCAGAAATACCATTCCCACACAGAGTACCAGTATCCCCAGCACCAATTTCTTAATTCTGTCATTCTTTTCCATTCTATGTCCCCTCATCAACCTAATCTCTCCCTGAACTCACTTGGTGTAATACCTTCATATTTCTTAAATATCCTGCTGAAATAATTCGGGTCACTATATCCGGATTCTGCGCATATCTCTTTAATGGAAAGCTGCGAATTCTGAAGAAGATTTCTGGCATTTTTCAGACGGATTTCTGTCAGATGCTCAATAAAATTTTTGCCTGTCTCCTGCTTAAACAGTTTGCTGAAATAGTATGGACTGATATCTACCTCTCTGGAAACATCATCCAGAGAAATATCTTTGCGGAAATTCTCATCAATATATGCCTTTGCCCTGTCAATTACGCTGACTGCCTCTTTCTCTTTGGAATCCTCCATCTTTGTGCAGATTTCTCTTGTTTTATCCAGAAACCAATTACGCAAGCTCTCCATATCCGGACATGCCTGAAGTTCCCTGATATAACTGCGTCTGTCATTGATATTATATTTCATGGTTCCCGCAAAGAAAGCCCTTCGCTCCGCATCCATTACGAGTTCAAGAATCTTAATCTCTGCATCCTCTCTGTCAACTGCTGCCTGCCCTTTCATCCATTCGATGAAACCATTTGCACAGTTCAGTGCCCCTGCTACATCTTTCTCCAGAATACGTTTCTGATATCTGCTCTCCAGATCTCTTGGATATTCACCATCGTATTTCTGTGCCACAGGTACATCCTCTATATGCACCACATGGCTGGTACTTTCTCTGAGCGCAACCACAGCTTCCTGGAAAGACTCTTTCACACTTCCCAGATCTTTGACTCTGCCGATTCCGCAGCGGAATATACTGTCAATCCTGTTTTCGAATTTATGTACCATATTTCTGGCTCTTGTGACAATGGCAACACGTTCTTCATAATCTTCTCTCGCATTTTCATATGGAACCAGCAGTACGATCCTGTTTCCCATGATCGGACCTACCAGACATTCAAAGAAATCCTGTGCGATCTCACGGAAAGTGGAATAGAATTTGTTTGCTTTCACGCTAGCTCCCACTGCATTGCTCAGTACTCCGTTCTCCAGCGAATCACCAAATTCCACCACCATCATATATCCATATTTCTCATGGATATCGAGAAGTTCTGTATAATTATCCTGATAAGTAACAAAATCATCCTGCAGGAGGATATTATTGATATACCCACTTTCAATCATCGGCACGACTGTCTCCAGCTTCTCCCTGATGCGGAGATCATCACTCCTCTTCTGGCGTGTCTGATCCACTTTTGCCATCATTTTCGCACAGGTTTCCAGGATCACTTTTTTATTTACAGGTTTGGTCAGAAATTCTTCAACTCCTAAACTGACTGCTTCTTTCGCATAGTTAAATTTGTCATATGCCGTAATGATCACAAAAACAGCCGAGCTGTTAAACTTCTTAATCTCTCTGATTGCCTGTATTCCGCTGATCCCCGGCATCTGAATATCCATAAAACAGATATCCGGCGGATATGCCTGTGCAGTCTCCACTACCGCTCTTCCTGACTTTGCACAATGGATTTCACATTCATTTCCATATTCAGACTCAATAATCTTCTTTAATGATTCCAGCATAATACCTTCGTCATCTGCCAACAAAATTCTGTACATTGCTCTTCTCCCCATATATTCTCAGCTTACCTGATCCGGTTAATTTACTGGTATATAAATCACAACTTCCGTTCCTTTTCCTTCTCCTTCGCTGTTAATCTCCACAAGCCCTGTTTCCTCATAATACAGTTCCAGACGGCTGATCACATTGTTCATACCAATTCCTGTAGAGTCGCCCTCTTCCTTCTTATATTTCTTATTTCCGGTCAGAACGCCTTCTATCTGCTCAGGTGTCATTCCTTTTCCGTTATCCTTTACACTGATTCGGATATAATCTGCGTCTCCCGTAACTGTGAGATGGATTTTCCCCTCCCATTCGATATCGCGGATTCCATGATTTACCGCATTCTCCACAACAGGCTGCAGGATCATGCTCGGAACTCTGACATTCTCCAGAGATTCATCCACATCTTTGCTGAAATGAATATCTCCGGCAAAGCGGACATTCAGAATATAAATATAATTGTCGACTGCTTCCAGTTCCTCACCGAGAGTCGCATCCTCTTGCCCCTTTTTGACATTATAGCGGAAAAAATCTGCCATTTTTTCTACAAAAATTCCCGTCTGCTCGGCATCCTCCATCATGGCAAGCTGTGCTCCTGCGTTCAGAGAATTAAAAAGAAAATGCGGATTGATCTGGGACTGCAGATATTTCAGCTGTGCTTCTTTCAGATGATTCTCCATAAGAAGCTCTCTCTCCATCATCTGCTGCTCCTTCTCCATACTGGCTTTTGTTCTCGCCATATACAGATCCAGATTCTCCACCATTGTATTAAACGCTCTGGTCACCATTCCAAGCTCATCCTGTGCATCGGTATCATGCATTTTTACCCGGAAATTTCCCTGACCTACCAACTGTGCTGTCTCTGCCATGTTGGAAAGAGAAACAAACATTTTTCTGGTCGCCAGGATCAGAAGAATCATTCCACCTGCTACAATCACAAACATAATGATCGTATTACTGATCTCCAGATAGCGCATCACTGCGCGAAGTACAGAATAGGTGCTGGAATTCTCCTGAAACATCAGATTGTTCAGTTCATCAATAGAACTCTGAATATATCCGTAAAGTTTCGTTGCTTCATCATATTTCCGTTTATATTTCTCTACATTTCTGCCTCGTTTGGCAGCTACGGTCTCTGCCGTATAATCCAGATAAGTTTCCGACATCTTTCTGATATTACGCTCCAGAAGTTTCACTGAATCATTGATATTCTCTTCATTCAGTTTCTCCAGCTGATTTCTGTATTTTGCTTCATTCTGATAATAGTCCAGCAACACCTGAGAGCTTTTTACTTTTAGATAATCGTACATGTTATCCTGTACTTTTTCAAATATCTGGGAAAGCTCTGTAAGTTCTGCATTGCTGGCATAAACATTGTCCAGCTTTTGCATGGAATTATTGATCCGCACATAAAAGATCATATTCATGGCAAATAAAAGAATTGCGATCATTCCCACTTCTATAACAATCTTGCTGACCAGAGAAAGGTATTTCCAGCGTATCTGTTTCACTGTGTCCGCTCCTCCTTTCTCATTTCACATACTGCTTTCTTATCCAGAAAATTAATATCTACATTATAATAGGAATTTGTTCTTCCCTCTTTCTGATATTCTGTAAGTGCCTCAATACTGTACCTGCCCAGCTGATCCGTGTCCACATCGCAGGTAACGGAAATCACACCTTTTTCCACTGCTGTAAGGATATCCTCGGAGCTGTAGTAGCCGATAATCGTAACTTTCCCCGCCAAATTAAAGTCCAGCACTGCCTGTCTTGCACACTCTGTGGTTTCTTCATCCATGCATACCAGAATGTCCGGTATCTTGTCTTTTTGCTGAAAAATGTCTGTTACCGCTTCCTCCGTCTCAAAGGTTCCTGTTGACAGAAGATTCTTTCCCGTTATCTGAATGCTGTCCGCAGAATCTGCTTTTGCCTGAGCTGCATTACTGATCTGTGTATAAATCTGACTCTGATTCATGTCATCAATGTTTCGTTTCAGCAGGATTAGAATACTTTTGGTATCTTTTGTCACATATTCGGCAACTTTTTCCCCATAAGCACTTCCAAGCTGGTAATCACTTACCCCTACGAAACTCTGTCGTTTACTGCGAACCGCATCACTCATTACTGTAACAACCGGGATTCCTTTCTGAACAGCTTCATTGATTTTCGACTCCAGCCCCTGCTCTCCGCTGTACTGAAGAATGATCCCATTTGCATTGGATGCAATACTCATGTTCATGTAATCCAGTTTATTATAGCTGCTCTCCTTGCCGCTTCCTTTTAATTCAAGGATCGCATCATTCTGCTGTGCCCATTCCTGAGCACAATTGTAAACAGCCTGCCAGAACGGAGAATCCGGTCCGTCTACGATCATGTCATATTTATATTGGTATACTTCAGTGCTTTCTTTTTCCTGGCTGCTTTTGCCTGTCAGGCCTTCATAATAAGATTCTCCTGTCATATAAAAAACGACCAGTATCCCTGCCAGTACCAGAAAGACGATCAGATTTGTATGTTTCTTTTTCATCTTTTTCTCCCTGTCTTATTTCAGTGGACTTTCTTCATCCACATTACTGCTTTCGTCCAATCAACAGTTTGTCTGTAAAAGATCTGTTGAATGTCTTATCTATTATACAATAAATCGGTATGTTTTGCTTTGTTTTTTTCATATAATGTAATGTGGTCTTGCATAATCAGTTACTGTTCATAAGGAGTATTTTAATTATGAAACAAATCCTCACGTTTTCAGCTGTACTATTTACCCTTTTATTTCTCCTCTTTTCTGATACAGACAGACGAATACAGATTTTTACAGAACTTGCAGGACCAGGGATGCTTTCTCTGTTGAAACAGTCCTCCATTCCTGCAGACTCCGAAGCTCTGGAGTCCCCAAGGATCGCACTGACCTTTGACGATGGTCCCAATGCCAGATACACCCCACTGCTTCTGGATGGTCTGCGTGAGCGGAATATCCAGGCTTCTTTTTTTGTAATCGGGGAGAATATCGAAGGAAACGAAGATATCCTTCAGCAAATGCAAACAGACGGTCACCTGATTGGCAATCATACCTGGGATCATGTACAACTGAATAAAATTCCAGCACAGAAAGCACGTATGGAAATTGAAAAAACCAATAACCGGATCTATGAAGCCACAGGGGTCTACCCTTCTTACGTACGCCCACCTTTCGGTGCATGGATCAAAGATATGGAATTATCCGTGGATATGCTGCCCGTATTCTGGGATGTGGACACTCTTGACTGGAAAAGCCAGAATGTCAGCTGTATCCTCTCTATTGCGGAGAAAGAAGTCCATGATGATTCCATTATCCTTATGCATGACGGTTACCAGACCTCTGTAGATGCTGCCTTGCAGATTGCTGACCTCTTCAGTCAAAAAGGTTATGTTTTCGTCACTGCAGACCAGCTTCTGGTTACATAAAAAGGTTTGCTTTTTCCCACCCGATTCGTTATACTAATATATAAACCTTGTGCAGATTTTCCGTGGCAAGACCGTTCACAGTTTATACCGGCAATTCACTTAAAGTTACTGTCTGCTTATATCAGAACACCGCTCCCCAGCCTGTCAGAAATAATTATCGATGCTGAAGGACACATAAAGGAAACAGTAACATTCTGAATTACTGCTGCGCAGCACACCATACAATAAAAGGAGAATTCAAAAGAATGGACAAATTATTTAACATGGACAACAAATTCTTTACCGTCATGGGACATGTGGCAGACCTTATGATCCTTAATATCGTCTTCCTGATCTGTTGTCTTCCAGTCGTAACCATCGGTGCATCACTGACTGCACTTCACTATGTCACCCTGAAAATGGCCCGCAACGAGGAATCATACATTGTCAGAAGTTTCTTCAAATCATTTAAACAGAATTTCAGACAGGCGACGATCATCAATCTGATCATGCTTGCTGTCGGCGCAGTTCTTTATGTTGACCTGAACATCGTCACAAATATGACCGGTTCTATGTCAAAGGTACTGTATATTCTTCTTATTGCCTTTGCTTTTCTGTATCTGATAGTTTTTCTTTACATCTATCCGGTACTTGCCAAATTTTATAATTCGATCAAAAACACATTCCGAAACGCACTCCTGATGGCGATCCGTCACCTCCCATACACTATCCTGATGGCTGTCATCACAGCAGCACCTGCTGCCGTATTTTTGATCCAGAATTTCCGTGTTCAGTCTATCATGATCATGCTTCTGATTCTGTTGGGCTTTGCACTGGAGGCATTTATCAATGGACATTTTCTGGTAAAAATCTTCGACAATTATATTCCGAAGGAAAATGATACAGAAACAGACTGTCCAGAAAGCATTTCCGCCGAAACTGCTGCTACTGCTGAAAATGTACTTTCGAAAACAACATCTGTTGACAGCACTTCATCAGACTCAGCTCATAACGTATGAGAAAATGGGGTGAAAAGCCGTACCATTCCCTCGACTATATGTTGAGAGAACGTTTCGGTGAAAAAGTATACAAAGTAACTTTAAATGGCGGAATGACCTGTCCAAACAGAGACGGTAAGATTGGAACCCGTGGCTGCATCTTCTGCAGTGCAGGAGGCAGCGGTGATTTCGCTGCTGATGCAGCACTTTCCATCACAAATCAGATTGAAAGCCAGATCAGTATTCTTTCACAGAAAAGACCAATTCATAAATATATCGCATATTTTCAGGCATATACAAATACCTACGCTCCTGTAGAATACCTGGAGAAAATTTTTACAGAAGCAATCTCACATCCTAAGATTGTCGCACTTTCCATCGGCACCAGACCGGATTGCCTCAGTCCGGAAATCGTGGCACTTTTGTCCAGGCTTAATAAACAGAAGCCTGTATGGGTGGAGCTTGGACTTCAGACGATTCACGAATCCACTGCTCAGTATATCCGCAGAGGATATCGGCTTTCTGTTTTTGATGATGCCGTTCAACGTCTGCGAAAAGAAGGCATTGAAGTCATCATACACACGATTCTCGGACTGCCGGGAGAGAGTACAGACGATATCCTTAAGACTATGGAATATTTGAATCAGATGGATATTCAGGGAATCAAGCTTCAACTTCTTCATGTCCTGCGAGGCACAGATCTGTCTGCGGATTATGAGAGGGGAATGTTCCGGACTTATGAAAGAGATGAATATCTTTCACTTCTGATCAAATGTCTCGAACATCTGCGCCCGGATATCGTTATTCACCGTATTACCGGTGATGGTCCAAAAGATCTGCTGATCGCACCACTCTGGGCAAGCCGGAAACGTGAAGTATTAAATATGCTGCATCACAGAATGAAAGAAGAAGAAAGTTTTCAGGGAAAGTATTTTATCTGTAAACAGAATCTCATTGACTGTGAGGAAAAAGCAGTTATAATTAACTCAAACGTATAAAAAGACTATTCTCTGCAACTTCATGCAAAGGAGGTAACTAATTGTCAACACCATTCACTATTTACAAATTAATCGTGTTATACATGCTTCAGAATACAGAGGATACTCTGACTAACTCTCAGATTTCAGAGTTCATCCTGGATCGGGAATATACAAATTATTTCCATCTTCAGCAGGCAATTTCTGAGCTTGTGGAAGCTGAACTGATCACCATGGATACCCGTTCCAACACCTCCCATTACCGAATTACCGAGGATGGCAAAAAAACCCTTGCCTTTTTTCAGAAAGATGTCTCTCCTGAAATCAAGCAAGAGGTCAGAGAGTACCTAAAATCCACAGGATTTAAAGCCCAGGAACGAATTGTTACCCCTGCAGATTATTACATCACCAAACAGGGCACCTATTCTGTAAGATGTCAGTTGATTGAAAAAGGACATTCCCTGATTGATCTGAACATTGCCGCCCCAAATCTGGACGCTGCAAAATCAATCTGCCAGAAATGGTCTACACACTATCAGGAAATATATGGAAAGATTATGGAGGAGCTTTTATAAAGCTTCTCCTTTTTATAGCCTTTCTCATATCGATGTCCAATCTCAGTCAAGCGGATAAAAGCATCCGCTTCGCTACGTAACTCTACACCAAATAACTGCTCCGCAGTTTGGTTAAAACCTGCAATCTTTACAAAATTTCCAGGATACGTTATACTATAGCAAATATATGTTCTTATATCATTACTCACAAAACATATCACTAATATTCAATTTTTATGGAGAAAAATCATGGATTTATTTGAATATGCAAAATCGAAAACTCTGGATCAGGAATCCCCTCTTGCATCCAGACTGCGTCCTACCACGCTCGATGAAGTTGTTGGTCAGCAGCACATCATCGGAAAAAATACCTTATTATACAGAGCTATCAAAGCAGATAAACTGACCTCTGTCATCTTCTACGGTCCTCCGGGAACCGGAAAGACTACTCTGGCAAAAGTTATCGCCAATACTACCAGCGCTGAATTCACCCAGATCAACGCCACCGTAGCCGGCAAAAAAGACATGGAAGCCGTTGTCAAAGAAGCCCAGCAGAACCTCGGCATGTACGGTAAGAAGACTATCCTTTTCATCGACGAGATTCACCGCTTCAACAAAGGCCAACAGGACTATCTCCTTCCATTTGTGGAAGACGGAACCATTATTCTCATCGGAGCAACCACTGAAAACCCATACTTCGAGGTCAACGCCGCTTTAATCTCCCGCTCTATCATCTTCGAACTGAAATCTCTGGAGATTTCCGAAGTCAAAGAACTCATTCTCCGCGCAGTCAACGATAAGACCAAAGGAATGGGAAATTACAAAGCCCAGATAGACGAAGACGCCCTGGACTTTCTTGCAGACATGGCAGGCGGTGACGCCAGAAACGCCCTTAACGCAATAGAACTGGGCATTCTCACCACCCCACGAAGCGAAGACGGACTCATCCACATCACCCTGGACGTCGCTTCCCAGTGCATCCAGAAACGAGTTGTCCGCTACGACAAAAACGGAGACAACCACTACGACATCATCTCCGCCTTCATCAAAAGCATGCGAGGCTCCGACCCTGACGCAGCTGTCTACTACCTGGCAAAAATGCTCTACGCCGGAGAAGACGTCAAATTCATTGCAAGGCGAATCATGATCCTCGCCTCCGAAGACATCGGAAATGCTGATCCTCAGGCCCTCTGCGTAGCAGTCGCAGCTGCACAGGCAGTAGAACGTGTTGGAATGCCTGAAGCGCAGATTATCCTCTCTCAGGCAGTCACCTACATGGCCTGCGCCCCTAAGAGTAATTCCTCAGTTAATGCTATCTTCGCTGCCATGGACTCCGTTAAACGCACCAAAACCACCGTCCCGTCCCACCTTCAGGATGCCCACTACGGCGGCCATGAGAAACTGGGCCACGGCATCGGCTACAAATACGCCCACGACTACCCAAACCACTACGTAGACCAGCAATACCTCCCAACCGAAATCCAGGGAGAACACTTCTACGAACTAAGCGATATGGGCTACGAAAAAACACTCAAAGAATACCAAAACAAAATCAAAAACAACATTTAACAAACATCCTCGGCTAAATAAAATCTGCCGGGGATATTTCATCTTATCAATAAACTATTTTTCAGTGCTTCCCTTATTCAAAAAAGCAGCCTCTTCAAAAGAGACTGCCTTTCATAAAACTATTATTTAATTCCCATAACTTCCATCTGCGCCAGAATCGCCTCTACACATTTCTCAAATCCTAATTTACCTGCATTCAGACACAAGTCATAATTCGTCGCATCACTCCAGTCCCCACCGGCAAATTTCCGATAATAGTCCTGCTTCCGCTTATCATCTTTATGAAGAAACTTCTCAATCTCCTCATCACTTCCACTGATCTTCTCCCGTGATTGCTCCATACGGAAATCCCACGGTGCATGAACAAACACTCTCAGAGTATTCTGTCTGTCCTTAAATATATAGTTCACACAACGTCCAACGATCACACAGGACTCCTTCTCAGCCAGATCCGTTACAACCTTCGCTTGATAATTAAAAATATTCTCATCAGAAACAAATCCCTTCTGATCTGGTGTGATCAGTTCCCCCTTATATAATCCAGTCTTATTAAACAGAGACGGCTTCACACTGGAACCCTCCTCTACCTGTCCAAAAAGCTTCACATCAATCCCGCTCTCATCAGAAGCCATCTGAATGATCTGCTTGTCATAGAAAGAAACTCCCAGTTTCTCTGCCAGCATCTTACCGACGGTACGTCCGCCGCTTCCATACTGTCTCGCAATGGTAATTACAAAATTCTCCATAAAATCCCTCCTTGCCATATGCAGTATCAGGGCCAAAATACTTCCCTTTTGACCCTGATATCTCTATAATTCTATATGATTATTCTAACACAAAAACACTTTACAGTTAAGTTCTTTCTTAACTACTGAGAATGAAATGAACGATAACCAGTAACCTTTCTTACTCTCCAAGATAAGCCTTCTGAACAGACTCATCATGAAGCAGATCACTTGCCTTACCTTCCAGTGTAATTCTTCCAGTTTCAAGAACATAAGCTCTATCTGCGATGGAAAGAGCTTTCTTCGCATTCTGCTCAACCAGCAGAACCGTTGTGCCACTCTCACTGACTGACTTAATGATATCAAAGATTTCATTAACGAAGATCGGTGAAAGACCCATGGACGGCTCATCCATCAGGATGATCTTCGGCTGGCTCATCAGCGCACGTCCCATGGCAAGCATCTGCTGCTCACCACCACTTAAGGTACCTGCAGTCTGGTTCTGACGTTCTTTCAGACGCGGAAAACGTTTATAGATCATCTCAATGGTAGATTCAATCTCATTCTTGTCAGATCTGGTAAATGCACCCATTTTCAGATTCTGAAGAACAGTCATGTTGGCAAATACACGTCTTCCTTCCGGAACATGTGCCATACCCATAGTTACGATCTTATGTGCCGGAACCTTGGTGATATCCTCACCGTTATAAATAATATGTCCTGATTTCGCTCGGAGAAGTCCGGTCACTGTATGCAGAGTAGTTGTCTTACCTGCGCCGTTAGCACCGATCAGGGCGATAACCTCGCCCTCATTTACAGAGAAAGAAACACCTTTCAGTGCCTGAATCATTCCATAATAAACCTGTATATCCTGTACTTCCAGTAATGCCATCTGTCTCTCCTCCTATTCTCCAAGATATGCCTTGATAACTTCCGGATCATGAAGTACGTCGGAAGTCTTTCCCTGTCTCAGAACATGACCAAAGTTCAGTACAGTCAGCTCCTCGCAGATACCGGAAACCAGCTTCATATCATGCTCGATCAGAAGAATGGTCATATCAAAGTTATCGCGAACGAAACGGATGGTATCCATCAGTTCCTCAGTTTCATTAGGATTCATACCTGCAGCCGGCTCATCCAGAAGCAGAAGCTTTGGTCTGGTTGCCAGTGCTCTGGCGATCTCCAGCTTTCTCTGCTTACCATAAGGCAGGTTGGATGCAAGAATGTCTGCCTCTTTATCAAGGTCAAATACTTTCAGAAGCTTCATAGCTTCTTCGTTCATCTCTTTTTCTACTTTGAAGTATTTCGGAGTATGTACAATACTTGTGAAAAGGCTGTATTTATCGTGATTGTGAAGTCCTGCTTTTACATTATCCAGTACACTCATCTGATGAAACAGACGAATATTCTGGAAAGTTCTGGCGATTCCCGCCTTGTTAATATCGATGGTCTTCTTGCCGGTGATATCCTGGCCGTCCAGACTGATAATTCCTTCGTCCGGTTTGTACACACCAGTCAGAAGGTTGAAGATTGTAGTCTTACCTGCACCGTTCGGGCCGATCAGACCATAAAGCTGTCCTTTCTCGATGGAGACATGGAAATCATCCACTGCATGAAGACCGCCGAATGAAATATTTAAATGATTTACTTCAAGCAATGCCATAGCTTATGCCTCCTTCTTCTTAAATCTGCTGAAAAGACGCTCTCTCATCTCGATTGCCTTAGGCGCCCAGTTGATCAGCATCATAACGATCAGTACAATCGCATAGAACAGCATACGATAATCGCTCAGTCCACGAAGCAGCTCCGGAAGTAAGTTCAGGATGACCGTAGCAATGATAGAGCCGCGCATATTTCCGATACCGCCAAGAACTACGAATACCAGGAACATGATGGACATGTTATAACCAAAGTTCTTCGGAAGTGCTGTTAAAGTTGCAAGGTTATGAGCATAAAGCACACCGCCGATACCTGCTAATGCTGCTGAGATCGCGAATGCCTTCAGTTTGTACTTTGTGATATCAATACCAATAGATTCTGCTGCAATACGGTTGTCACGGATTGCCATGATGGCACGTCCGTCACGGGAATTGATCAGGTTCAGAACTACGAATAAAGTAACCAGAATGAGAACTACACCTATAGTGAAAGTTGACTGTCTCGGTGTACCTGTGATACCCATGGCACCACTGATGATCGTTTTTCCATCAGGCTCCATTCCCAGAGACATCTGATCTTTCATGGAGAAATGGATTCCGTTGCTGTCGATTCCTACATAAAGTACGTTGATGATGTTCTTGATGATCTCACCAAATGCCAGTGTTACGATGGCAAGGTAGTCACCTTTCAGACGAAGTACAGGGATACCGATCAGGAATCCGAAGATACCTGCACATACAGCTCCGATGATCAGAGCGATAAAAAAACGAAGCCCTGCATTTGTAAATGTGTCCATGGTTGCCTTTGTAAATGCTGCACTGGTGAAAGCACCGATACACATAAATCCAGCATGACCAAGACTTAACTCACCCAGGATACCAACTGTCAGGTTCAGGGAAAGAGCCAGGATAATATATACACAAAGAGGTACCAGCAGACCCTGCATCAGGTTGGAAAGCAGATTTCCTGCGATCAGTCCCTGTACGATCAGATATGCTGCAAGAACCATTCCGTATGTAATGAGATTGCTTTTTGTTGTTTTGTTTAATTTCTTCTTTTCCATGTCTGCCACCTCACACTTTCTCCTGAATGTTCTTACCAAGAATACCGGTAGGTTTCACAACCAGAACTACGATCAGAACACCGAATACAATGGCATCTGCCATCTGTGAAGAGATATATGCTTTACCAAAGATTTCCAGGATACCCAGAACAATACCACCGATAAATGCACCAGGAATAGATCCGATACCGCCGAATACTGCTGCAACGAATGCCTTGATACCAGGCATAGCGCCTGTATATGGTGTCAGGGACGGATATGCAGAGCAGAGAAGCACACCTGCGATTGCTGCAAGTCCGGAACCGATTGCGAAAGTAATGGAAATTGTTTTGTTTACGTTGATACCCATTAACTGGGCTGCACCTTTATCCTCAGATACGGCAAGCATAGCCTGTCCTGTTTTTGTCTTGCTGATGAAGAGCATCAGACCTGCCATGATCAGAATACCGCCGATGATCGTTACGATTGTTACACCTGTGATCACGATAGATCCGCCTGCAAGTTTCAGGGACGGAAAATTGATCACGTTGCTGAATGATTTGGTATCTGCACCCCAGATCAGAAGTGCTACGTTCTGAAGCAGGTAGCTGACACCGATGGCTGTGATCAGAACTGCAAGTGGTGAAGCTGCATTACGAAGTGGACGATAGGCAACGCCTTCGATCACAACACCCATGAGTGTACAGATGATAACGGACAGCAGAATGGCTAAGATCGGGTTCAGTCCCATACCGCTGACTGCAACATAAACCACATAGGAGCCGACCATGATAACATCTCCATGAGCGAAGTTCAGCATTTTTGCGATTCCGTATACCATGGTATAACCAAGGGCGATGATCGCATATACACTTCCGAGGCTGATACCACTGATAAGATATGATATAAAACTACTCATAGAAGTCTTTCCTTTCTTATATTAAATAAATTTTATATTGCCGGACAAAAATGAACGGCAAGCATTTTATTGTATGTAAAACTGGCAGATTTGCCTTTAGCGAAATTCTTCCTGTTTATTTTGCCAAAAGCAAATCTGTCATAAATGTATTAATTAATGCAATAACGCATTAATGTAACAGTGTATTAGGCAACAGGGCTGTCTGGATAATTCAGACAGCCCCGTTGTCGTATAATCATTGTCCGCCAGTAAATGATGTACCAGGAACAATCACATTCTATTTCTTATGAAATCTGCTTGAAATCCTTTGAGCTATTTCAATTTCATTATTCCATTGCTACATAAGCACCATCTTTGATCTCTACAGCTTTCGGAGCTTTGTTCGGCTCACCGTCTTCTGTCCATGTGATCTCATCACCTGTTACACCTTCAAGTGTGATCTCTGTCATACCTTTTTCAAGTGCTGCGCAGATATCTGCAACATCCATGTCTGCTTTTACATCTTCTTTTTCTGCTGCTGCTTTGATCGCATATACTGCATCATAAGCGTCTGCAGCGAACTGGTTTGGTGTATCTGTATAAGCATCTTTGTATGCTGTTACGAATGCCTGAGTTTTCTCATCTGTAGAGTCTGCTGCGAATGGTGTCAGAAGCATCAGTCCTTCTGCAAGAGATGTATCGAAGTTCTCTACGCCAAGGATACCGTCCATACCGTCGCATCCGAAGAATTTAGTTTCAAGTCCCATGCTGTCTGCCTGTGCAAGGATCAGAGAAGCTTCTGTATAATAAATTGGAAGGAATACTAATTCAGCACCACCGTCTTTTGCTTTCTGAAGCTGTACGGAGAAGTCTTTGTTGTTATCAGCTGTGAATGCTTCAGAGGATACGATCTCGATACCCTGGTTAGCTGCTTCTGCTGTGAAGTTCTGTGTGATACCGGAAGAGTATACATCAGAGCTGTCATAGATGATAGCTACTTTTGTAGCAAGTTTGTGCTCACCGATGTACTGAGCTGCTGCAGTACCCTGGTTCGGGTCTGAGAAGCATACACGGAATACGTTCGGGTTAGTAACACACTCTGTTGCAGATCCGGATGGTGTCAGCTGGAACATGCTGTCTGCTGCTGTCTCGTTTGCTACTGCTACACAAGGTGTAGATGTAACTGTACCAACAAGGATGTTCATTCCCCAGTCTTTTAATGCGTTGTAAGCGTTCAGAGATTTCTCTGCATCGTTCTCATCGTCTTCAAATTTGAACTCTACCTGATATCCGTTGATTCCGCCGTCTTCGTTTACTTCGTTGATCGCAAGTTCTGTTGCGTTCTTTACAGCCTGTCCGTAAATTGCTGCTGCACCGGTTACAGGTCCGATTCCACCGATTTTGAATGTAGCGTCATCTGCAAATACAGATACAGGCGCAACTGTTGACATTACCATTGCTGCTGCCGCAGTAACACTGAGTACTTTTTTCAGGTTTTTCATAATAAAATCCTCCTTTTATTTGTCAGCTTCTTTGTCCCTCTTTATGACACATAAGATAAGCGACTGTTACTGTCCATCAGTGCAGTTTTCTCGAAATAACCGCACCAGCTCTTTTCCGCAAAATATGTAGCTACAAATGAATCGAAAAAGTAACAAAAAGCCAACTGGGTTCCCAGCCGGCTTTGGCTTCCACTGACACTTTAATATATTGCTGTCTCAAATTATAGCACCATACATTTAACCATGCAAGGAAAATTTTATGGAAATTTAAGATTTTTCCGTCTTTCATGGACACTTGACCGCATCACACACGCAAGCCTATGGTAAAATATAGCATTTTGCACAAAAAGTAAGACCATTACAAAAATATTTGTATATAAAGAAAGAATCTTGCAGGAAAGCTTTTTTGTCATTGGAACATTACTGAGTAATTTCCTATACAAAAAGGCACACACGAAACCATAACGGCCTCAATGTGTACCTTTCAAATTCATTTTATCAAATCTTACGATTCTCTAAAAATAACAATTAAGCGAATGCTTTTTTAGCGATTTCAGCAAGTGCTGCAAATCCTTCTGCATCGTTTACTGCAAGTTCAGCAAGCATCTTTCTGTTGATGTCGATGTTTGCAACTTTCAGTCCGTGCATCATTTTGCTGTAGGATAATCCGTTCATTCTTGCTGCTGCGTTGATACGAGCGATCCAGAGCTGTCTGAACTGACGTTTTTTCTGCTTTCTTCCTGCATAGGAGCTAGCAAGTGCTCTCATTACAGACTGTTTAGCAACTCTATACTGTTTGGAACGGGCTCCTCTGTAGCCTTTTGCCAGTTTTAATGTACGATTATGTTTCTTCTTTGCGTTTAATCCGCCTTTAATTCTTGCCATTTCTTAAATTTCCTCCTGTTCGTCTGTCTATCTTCTGTGAATACTTCTTATAAATATGGTAATGCTTTCTTCATGCTCTTAACATTAGTAGAATCAACAACAGTAGATTTTCTCAGATTTCTTTTTCTCTTCTGAGATTTCTTTGTTAAGATATGGCTCTTATAAGCTTTATTTCTTACTAACTTTCCTGTACCTGTTTTTTTGAAACGCTTTGCTGCTGCTCTACAAGTTTTAATTTTTGGCATTGTAATTTCCTCCTTAAACTGTATCTCTATTATATTTAACGTTTTTCCGTTAAAAACATCGTCATGCTTCTGCCTTCAACCTTCGGTGCCTTCTCCACTGTTGCCACATCTGCAAGCTGCTCTGCAAAATCATCCAGCACATGTTTGCTGCTCGCCATATGTGCCATTTCTCTTCCACGGAAACGTAAGGTTACCTTCACTCTGTCACCCTTGGAGAGGAACTTTCTGGCGGCGTTGACTTTCGTATTCAGGTCATTGGTATCAATGTTTGGTGAAAGTCGCACTTCTTTGACATCGATGGTCTTCTGCTTCTTCTTGGCTTCTTTTTCTTTTCTTGCAAGCTCGTAACGGTATTTACCATAATCGATGATCTTACATACCGGCGGTTTCGCCTGCGGGGCAATTTTTACCAGGTCAAGCCCTGCCTCCTGAGCTTTGAACATTGCTTCTTTCGCGGACATGATCCCAAGCTGTTCTCCGTCCGAACCGATTAAGCGTACCTCTTTGTCTCTGATCTGTTCGTTAATCATTAAATTGCTAATTGTAGTGCACCTCCATACCTGTTAGATAGATTCTAATGACTTCTCGTCGCCCTCATTATTTACATAAAAAAAGCGTGGACAAAATCCACACTCTGCTATCACACTCATCGATATCCTGCTCCAGAACATCCCGATAAAATATCTTCGATGTTCTGCAAAACAAACATCAATAATTTCTGTGCAATATAAACCCAAGCCGCTGAACTTAAATGCGCTGAGGTGAGAGTGGAACTCTGCTTTGTTTTCTTACGTACTTGTATAAGATACCATGTTTCTTATGGCACGTCAAGTACTTTTTTTATTTTTATCTTTAAATTTTTATCTGGAGATTTAACAGGTATATTTTTTCAGAAACTGTACATCCTATTTTCGAAACCTATTCAAAATATTTTTCAGGAGGATATCACTATGACAATTCTTAAATGTTCAGCAGTTCAATGTGTCTACAACAAAGATCAGCTCTGCTCCAAAGGTGAGATCTATGTAACCGGTGAAAATGCTACCAATGCCAATGAGACAAGCTGTGGAAGTTTCCAGGAACGTGTCGGAAATTCCATGACCAACAGCTTCACCAACGGATGCGGCTGCGAAAAAATCCAGATTGACTGTAAAGCACACAACTGTACCTATAATGACGACTGCAAATGCACAGCTTCCTCTATCCAGGTAGATGGTTCCAATGCTAAGGCTTCCTGTGACACCAAATGTGATACATTCCAGTGCAGCTGTGGAGCATAAACCAGCATTTATTCTATCACAGTGATATAGACAGCTGAATTTTCACTGTATACACACATTGTGTAAAAAAGAGACATATCCATCTTTAACCGGGCATGTCTCTTTCATTTTACATATTTATCAGCTCATTGTCTGCTTATCTGTTTCTTAAGAAATCTGGAATCTGAATGTCTTTCTTCTGAACAGTGCTGGACGGAGTCTTAGTAGCTCCAAATGGTGTAGCATTCATTGTCGGAAGACTGAAGCTAGGCATGCTCATGTTGCTGCCTGCTGTTGCTGTAGTTCCGGCTGTTGTGCCTGTTACTGTTGAAGAAGGTCTTCTTGCACCAAAGGAAGAAGCTGTGCTTCTTTTTCCGAAAGGGGTCTGCTGAAGATTATCATCATTCAGACCTGTTGCGATTACTGTGATTCTACAGTAGTCAGCAACTGTGTCATCATACATAGCACCAAAGATGATGTTTGCTTCCTCACCTGTAAGCTCCTGAACATAGCTTGCTGCATCGTTTGCATCCATAAGAGAAATATCTCCGGAGATATTGATGATAACGTGTGTAGCCCCCTTAATGGTTGTCTCAAGAAGTGGAGAAGATACAGCCTGCTGTACAGCTTCCATAGCCTTGTCGTCTCCTCTTGCTTCACCAATACCGATATGAGCGATTCCCTTGTCTGTCATTACAGTCTGAACGTCTGCAAAGTCAAGGTTGATCAGTGCCGGCAGGTTGATCAGGTCTGTAATACCCTGTACCGCCTGCTGCAGAACCTCGTCAGCCTTCTTCAGAGCTTCTGGCATAGTTGTTCTGCGGTCTACAACTTCTAATAATTTATCATTCGGGATAACAATTAATGTATCCACTGCTTTCTTCAGATTCTCAATACCTGCAAGTGCATTGTTCATACGGGTTCTTGCTTCAAAACGGAAAGGTTTGGTAACAACACCAACTGTAAGGATACCCATTTCTTTCGCTGCTGCTGCGATCACAGGTGCAGCACCAGTTCCGGTTCCGCCTCCCATACCACAGGTAACGAATACCATATCCGCACCTTCCATTAACTGCCTTACTTCTTCAATGCTCTCTTCTGCTGCTTTCTGTCCAACCTCAGGCTGTGCTCCTGCACCAAGACCCTTGGTAATCTTCTCGCCAATCTGAAGTACAGTTGGAGCTTTGCACAGAGTTAAAGCCTGTTTATCAGTATTCACACCTACAAACTCTACTCCGCCGATGGCCTCTTCCACCATCCTGTTTACTGCATTATTTCCGGCTCCACCTACACCGATCACTATAATCTTTGCAGATGATTCAGCCTCATTTGACATAATCTCTAACAATGTACTTCCTCCTTTATTTATATCTGATATCCTTCTCAGTAGTTTATATCAAAGTTACATATAGATATATCATATATTTTTTTTTGAAATTAATCAACCATTAATTTCGTTTTTTTATACTTTTTTCACGATTTTTCGGCAACTGCTGTTTGTCCAATATCTGTCATCCTGCTTTTTCTTCCAGTTTTCCAGACTCTGACAGAATACCAGAACATCCGCTTTTATCGTATTTTTATCAGTATTCTTCGTCTCCGTAATAGTCTCCACCATCACCAATATAGTTACCATACTCATCATATTGGTCAGAACTGTCACTGCTGTCGTTTCCATATCCTGTATCGTAACTGCCAGAATCTTCCTCCCAACTGTCCCCGGATGTGTCAGCGCTCTGATCTTCCGTATCACTGCTGTCACTGTTCTCCTGCGCTGCTGCATCCAGAGATTCCTGTGTCGGCTTCGGTCCTACATAATTTCCGTCTGCATCATACTCACCTGCGCCGGTATAGTCACCCTCTCCATCATAACCACCGTTCCAGTTCTCTATCGCTTCCTCAAGGGCAGTCTTCGGTTTTGCACCTACATAATTGCCATTTTCGTCATATTCGCCATCTCCGGTGTAATCGCCGTCTTCATTATAACCGCCATTCCAGTTCTCAGCTGTAATCTCCGTATTATCCTGCTCTTCCTTTTCTTCCTCAAATGTATTGGTATCTGTAGATACACTCTCCATATGAAGAATTCCTTTCTTTCCCTGAATCTTCGGCATGATCGCTATGACACGATTCATCTTCTCTTCCAGATTCTCATCCTTTCCAAGCTGTACTGTAATGTCACCATAGATCAGGCTGATAGAATAACTGCTGTCAAACTGGATATGATCCGGGATCATGTCATTCTTCTGAAATATCGTGGAAAGCGCAACTGCTGTATTTAGTACAGTATCACCCTTGATATCCAGCTTCTCATCCATCACGATCTTATTTACCTGGATACCATCAAAATAAGGCACAGTCTCGTCCCTTGTCTGGGATCCCTCGACAAAGATCCCATTTCTGTCAAAATAAATATAACTGTCCAGATATTTGATACAGCCTACGATTTTCTTTTCCTTTACACTGATACAGATCGTACTGCGGTTTAACTGTGTTACTTTAAATGCATCCACATATATGATATCATCCGTCTTCGTCGTACTGTAAAACAATGGTGCAAGGACCGAATTGGAAGCCAGCGGTCCCCGAAGCACCATCTTCTTTACTTCTTCATCTGTATAATGAGAAGTTCCCCTCACTTCTACAGAATCTACTTTATAATAAGAAAAAAAGGCTATCATAGCAACAAGAATCCCTGCTCCTATCACCCCTGCAATAATCTTCTTTGTCTTCTTACTCATAGGAGGTTTCTTCCCATAATTACTTTTTCTCATAAATCCTCAAATCCTCGCCGGCGGACTGCCATATCTCACAGCCCAAAGCCTGTAAATCTCTGCAAATGTGCTCATATCCTCTGCTTATAAAGCCTGCCTGTGTGATACAGGTCTCTCCTTCTGCCATAAGCGCTGCAATGATCAGCGCCGCTCCTCCTCTAAGATCTCCTGCCTGCACAGTAATTCCTGTAAGCGGTCTCCCGCCCCGGATCACAGCCTCATCACCATTTACCACGATATCCGCACCCATCTTATTCATCTGGAAAGCACTTCCAAATCTCTGATCAAAAATGCGCTCTCTGATCACGCTTTTGCCCGGTATTCCAGTCAGCACTGCCATAAGCGGAGCCTGAAGATCTGTCGGAAATCCCGGATAGGTTTCAGTTTCCACTAATTCTGCCGGTCTGACTGCCCGCTTTCCATTGACCTTTAGTGTACCACCATTCGCTTCATATTGTCCACCTATTTTCTGATATACTTCCAGGAATGCTTTTAATTCTCCTTCCGGCACATTCCGAAGTACGATCTCACTCTTTGCCGCGGCAGCTGCACATAAATAGGTGCCTGCCACGATCCGGTCCGGTGGTATCGTATATTTTCCAGGTCCCAGTTCCCGAACTCCCCGGATATAGATTTCCCCGGTTTCTTCGCCTTCAATCACCGCTCCCATGGATTTCAAATATCTGCCAAGCCAGAACACTTCCGGCTCTTTCGCACAGTTATACAGTTTCGTCTCTCCTTGTGCCAATACTGCTGCCAGCATTGCCTGCTGCGTTGCTCCCACACTTGATTTCTCAAAGAAAATCTCTCCGCCCCGAAATCTGATACATTCTGCCTCCAGTCCGGAAACTGTCTCGCAGATGTCAGCTCCCAGAGTTCTCAGTGCCATAAGATGAAGGTCTATCGGCCTTTTTCCGATAATGCACCCTCCCGGATATCCAATCCTGCACCTTTTATTTCTGGCAAGAACTGCACCAAGAAGAATCACGGAAGAACGCATCCTTCCTGTATAAACCTCCGGAATTTCTGTTTTATCTGCATCGGTACAGTCCAGATAGAGATCATGATCCTCCCACCAGGTAACTGCACCAAGACTTCTCAGGATTTCTTCCATACAAAAAACATCTGAAATCTTCGGACATCCTTTCAGAACACTGAGTCCCCTGTGCATCAGGGATGCCGCCATCATTGGAAGTGCCGCATTCTTAGAGCCCTGTATGAAAATCTCTCCGCTAAGAGAGCATTTGCCCATCACATGGATCTCATCCAAAATTTTCACTCCTAAAGGGCCTCTTACCTTATATTGTATGTTCTTTCCTGCTATCTGTTACTGTTTCGACCATACCTGCCTACACTCATTGCCAGCCCCATCTCACCCAGAAGAAATACCTCTGAAGTTCCGCCATAGCTGACAAAGGGCAAGGTAATCCCTGTATTTGGAATCGTATTTGTTACTACTGCAATGTTCAGAATTACCTGAATTGCCAAATGTCCCATAATTCCTCCGCAGATCAATGCACCTGCCAGATCTTTCGCATGCATGGCAATCACTCCAAGCCGCCACAAAAGCAATGCAAACAACAGAATCAGAAATACAGCCCCGGCAACACCCATTTCCTCACAAATAATAGAGAAGATCATATCATTCTGTGCTTCCGGTACAAATCCCAGTTTCTGCAGACTGCTTCCGAATCCTCTGCCAAAAATTCCTCCGCTTCCGATAGCATAAAGTCCCTGAATGGTCTGAAAACCTTTTTCATACTTCTCCGGATTTCTCCAGATTGCCAGACGTTCCAGACGGTAACTCTCTGCTGCCAGAAAAATTGCCACAAATCCAATCCCTGTACTGCCAAGTCCGATAAATTGCATATATTTCGGATTCGATGAAAAAATCAAAATCACGCCAATTCCCAGAATAATGATGGCAGTACTCAGATTATTAGAACCAACCAGGCCAACAATAGGAAGAAGTGTCAGCATCGTCCTGCACATAAACCAGAAACCTTCTGTCCTTTTCTGCGATCTCTCAATCTGCCATGCAAGAAACAGGATCACCGCTACTTTTGCAAATTCTGAGGGCTGGAAAGACAACGGTCCCAGATTCAGCCACCGCTTTGACCCGTTAATTTCCTGTCCGAACAAAAGTACTGCCGTAGACAAAACCATAGAAAGCAGATATGCAACAGGTGCCAGTTTCAGAAAGAAATGATAATCGACCGAAGAAACCATATACATGGCTCCCATTCCCAGTGCAGTAGCAAATAATTGTTTTTTAAAATAATAGGCAGAGTCGCCGAAACGTACTCTGCCATTATATTCACTGGTACTGAACAGTACTGCCAGGCCAAAAGCCGCAAGCAGTACTACCAGTACCAGCATCGTACTATCTGTTTTTGATAAATCTGTCGCTCTTTTCTGCGCCATCCGGTTCTCCGAAAAATTCTCTATAGCCGGCCGCTCCCGGATTCTATTCCCTCTGCCGGACAGCTATAAGTCTCTTACTTATAGATATTCTACAGATTTCTTACATATTCCTTAAACATATCTCCACGCTGCTCATAGTTATCAAACTGTCCCCAGCTTGCGCATGCAGGAGAAAGTAAAACTGCATCGCCAGGCTGTGCTTTCTCTGCACATACCTTTACTGCTTCTTTCAGATCCTCACAGAGAATGATATCGTGAAAACCATGTTTCTCTGCCGCTTCTTTGATCTTCTCCTTTGTCTGTCCGATCAGTACCAGGTAACGGACTTTTCCATCAAAGGCTTCGATCCATTCGTCATAGCTGGACTGTTTGTCATAGCCGCCACCGATCAGAAGTGTCGGACGGTTCATTGCCTGGATTCCTTTGATTGCTGCATCCGGGTTTGTTCCCTTGGAGTCATTATAATAAGCAACTCCGTTCTTCTCTGTTACATACTCAATTCTGTGTGCAACAGCCGTGAATTCACAGATACTCTTACGGATACTGTCCATGGACACGCCGTCATAATAAGCCATCGCAACAGCTGCCATTACGTTCTCAAAATTGTGTTTGCCAAGAAGTTTCAGATCCTCTGTCTTTACTACTTCGATCTCCTTTTCTCCATCTTTAAGAACAATTGTATTTCCGTCCAGATAGATGCCTTCATCCAGTTTACGTTCGCTGGAGAAGTATACCACTCTAGGAGTCAGATGCTCGCCAAATTTACGAAGTACTTCGTCTTCATAATTCAGCACACAGACATCCTCTGTTCCCTGATTCTCTGTGATCAGTTCTTTCACACGGATATACTCTTCCATTGTGTGATGGCGGTTCAGATGATCCTCTGTGATGTTCAGGATTGCTGATACCTTCGGTGCAAACTCTTCGATCGTCTCAAGCTGGAAGCTGCTGATCTCGGCAACAGTTACGGAATTCGGCTTCATCTCCAGTGCTTTGGATGTATATGGGGTTCCGATATTTCCTACGACAAATACAGACTCTCGGGCATCCTGCATGATTTTTCCCAGAAGCGCTGTGGTAGTTGTCTTTCCGTTTGTTCCTGTGATAGCAAGTACTTCGCCATCTCCAACTCTGTACGCCAGTTCAACCTCTCCCCATACCGAAAGTCCCTGTTCATAGAAGCTCTTCACGATTGGAAGATCTGTCGGTACTCCAGGACTGAGGACTACGAGATCAAGACTTTTCTGTACTTCCTTCGGAAGTTCTCCGGCATATACTTCCACCGGATAAGTTCCGTCTGTTTTATGTACAACTGCTTCTTTATCAATCTCTGCATTTCCGTCATAAATGACCGGAAATGCTCCTACTTTCGCAAGAAGGTCAGATGCTCCGATCCCGCTCTTGCCGGAACCGAATACAAGGACCTTTTTTCCCTGTAATTCCATAATAATTTCCTCCTTATTATCAACGATATCTTACAGTGCCAGAAGTGCGATCATGCACATAACAGCTGTAATAACTGAGAACACCGCAACCACACGTGTCTCAGACCATCCGCATAATTCAAAATGATGATGGATCGGTGCCATCTTAAAGATTCGTTTACCGTGTGTTGCCTTAAAGTAAGTTACCTGGATCATAACAGAAAGAACTTCGATCAGGTAGATCAGACCTACCAGCAGGATAAATAACGGCATCTGCATTACATAGGCAGTACCTGCAACAAATCCGCCAAGTGCCAGAGATCCGGTATCTCCCATGAATACTTTTGCCGGATATACGTTAAACAGTAAAAATCCCATCAGGCTTCCCACAACTGCACAGGTGATCGGCTCAATCCCGGATTTCATTCCGATAGAAACCACGGAGAAAAATACTGCTACGATCAGAGTTACGCTAGAAGCAAGACCGTCCAGACCATCTGTAAAGTTTACACCATTTACAGTACCGATCACTGCAAAGAAAAGTACAGGGATCGCAAGCCATCCAAGGTTCAGGAAGTGTCCGCTCCAGAATGGGATTCTCATTGTCAGAGAAATGTCTGTATATTTAACAATATAGAATACAAAAATCGCAGTCAGTACTACCTGAAGGGAAAACTTCTGCCAAGGAAGCAGTCCATCAGAACGCTTCAATACTACTTTCAGATAGTCATCCAGAAAACCGATGATTCCAAACCCAAGCGTCAGGAATAATACCGGAATGATCTTTGGATAGTCGCCTACATAAAATAATGAAGTAACTGCTGTGGCGATCAGAAAGATCACGCCGCCCATTGTCGGAGTTCCGGCTTTCTTTAAGTGGGACTGCACGCCCTCTGTTCTTTCTGTCTGACCCATCTTCAGTTTCCTGAGAAAAGGAATGATGATCGGTCCTAATACAACGCTGATTGCAAATGCGATCAATACAGGGATTACAACTTGAAATTCCATCTCACACCTCGTTCATTCTTTCGTTTTTTTACTGAAAGTGTTTTTATTTTTTACTTTCAGATTGCCTTTAGTATACGGCTTTTTTACTCATTTATCAACCCTGCCGGGCGATTTTTACTGTTCACCGACAATCTCCTGTGAAGTATTTTGGGGGATTCCAAGATATGGCAGAATATTTTCAAAGATGCTGCGGATCACCGGAGCTGCAATGGTTCCGCCATAATAAATTCCCTGAGGATCGTGAATAATACATAATCCAAGAACTGTCGGATTTTCTGCCGGAGCAAAACCAAGAAACGAGGAAATGTAACGGTTAGCACTTCTTGGGAGAGTCTGGGACGTGGCCGTTTTCCCTCCGATAGAATAGCCTTCAATCTTTGCATTTCTGCCGGAACCCTGTGAGACTACCGTTTCCAGAATTTCTCTTACTCTTCTGGAAGTTTCCTGGGAAACGATTCCCTCCTGCACCGGGAATTCAAGCTTCTTCCCTTTTGTTCCATCCGGATTCAGCACTGCAACTCCGAAATGTGGCGTCACCCGTCTTCCGCCATTGATCAGCGAACTGACTGTTGTCGCAAGCTGTACAGGTGTGATCTGAAAAGACTGACCAAAAGAAACCGTCGCCAGTTCTACTTCTCCCATATTTTTCTCCTGATGCATGATCGTTCCAGCCTCTCCAGGCAGATCAATACCTGTTTTCGTCAGAAGTCCAAACTGTCTGAAACATTGATAAAAACGCTCTACACCAAGACGAAGTCCTACTTCAATAAACACAGGATTGCAGGAATTCTGAGCTCCTTCTACGAAATTCTGGGCTCCATGACCGGTTCGCTTGGCGCAATGGATCCTGCGATCCTCCACCAGTTTATATCCAGGACAGTAAAAGCGGTCATTTTCAGAAACAACACCCACTTCCAGTCCGGCAGACATGGTAATAATCTTAAATGTGGAACCAGGCTCATACGTATCATTCAGACATGGATTCCGCCACATCTGATTCAGCAGATCCTGCTTTCTTTCTGCCTCTGTTTTTCTCTTTGTTATCGTTTGCGCCTGTGTGTCCTGAGACACGGCGGTCTGCTGCGTCTGATCTGCCTGCGTTCCTTCTTGTCCTTCTTCCTGTTCTGCTGCTAACTGCACCTGAAGTTCTTCTGTCAATGTAAAAGGATCATTCAGGTCAAATTCTGGGACGTTAACACAGGCATAGATTTCTCCATTCTGCGGATTCATCAGGAGAATGGAGACTCGTTCTGCCTGCTTTTCCTCCATTACTTTCAACGCTGCCTGCTGCACGAACTCCTGTATATTGGCATCAAGACTAATAAGCAGGCTTTTTCCTTCTTCCGGTTCTTCTCTTGTTTCGCCCAGTTTATCAATCTCTACGCCTCTGGCATCCGTAGTTGTCAGAATCTTACCCGGGCTGCCTTTCAGGATTTCTTCATATTTTACTTCCAGGCCGATGATTCCCTGATTATCACCCCCTGTAAATCCGATCACCTTGGAGGCCAGGCTTCCGTATGGATAATAGCGCTTGTAATCCTCATCCACTTTCACACCTGCCAGATTGCTTTCTCTGATTGCATCACCTACGCTTTTCTCTACATTTGTTTTCACTCTTTCTATAGAAGAAACTTTCTCCACCCGTTTACGCACTACAGATTCATCCATTCCCAATTTCTCTGTCAGTAGAGCAATTACTTTCTCAGGCTCCCTGATCTGGCTATGGATCACGGATATGGTACATACAGTCCGGTTAGATGCCAGGACTTTTCCTTTCGCATCCAGTATCTGGCCTCTGGCCGCCTTGATGTCACGTTCCCTTTCATGGAGATCCTTTGCTTTTTCATAGTAATAATCAGACCGAAAGCACATCAGGTGTACCAGTCTTCCGATCAGTCCTGCCATCAGCAGGATGCAGCAGATAAATACCACCCATATTTTCTTCTTATGAAAGGTCATATTCTTTTTCATAAAAAATCCCCGCAGAAATCGTCATACTAATATATGACAAATCCCTGCGGGGGTATGTTTCTTATTCCAGTCCTGCTTCTTCGTTGGTGATTCCATCAGTCTCTGCATTGTTATCCTGCGTAGTCTCTGATTCGTCATCCTCCAGCGGACCAGGTGCATCCGGGTTGGACACTGCATCTCCGGAAGCATCTGTCTCTGTGCTTCCTACACT
This sequence comes from Blautia sp. HCP3S3_D9, assembly GCF_052063845.1. Classification (NCBI taxonomy): domain Bacteria; kingdom Bacillati; phylum Bacillota; class Clostridia; order Lachnospirales; family Lachnospiraceae; genus Blautia; species Blautia sp. HCP3S3_D9. The sequence continues at coordinate 85,931 of NZ_JBQHWS010000001.1, read as the reverse complement.
TGTCACCAGGTTGGTAGACATCTTGTAATTGCCATTGTCATCCAGAATATGATCTCCATTGTCATCCAGCAGATAACCATTTTCATCAATTCTGTTTCCATCCCAGTCGATCAGATTACCGTCTGCATCTACCAGATTTCCATCACTGTTCAGGGAACTGCTGGATGCTGTACTCTTTAAATGGCCTTTGAATCCTTCCCATAACTCAGTTTCCGGTACTGTTCCATCATCGGATTCATCCGGTGTTACATTCAGATATGGAAGAAGTTCAGAAAGAATTCCCTGTGCAATGTACTGTGGATAAGTACTGTTTGCCTGATCATCTACATTCGGCTCATCTACTACTACATAGATCACAACTGCCGGATCATCTACAGGTGCAAATCCAATAAAAGAAACCAGATATTTGCCGTTTCCACGCGGATATTTCTCGGCTGTACCTGTTTTACCACCTGAACTGTATCCCTGTACTTTAGAATGACGGCTGGTACCCTGCTGTACACTTAACGCCATGTAGCTTCGGATATCACTGGAAATTCTTGATGAAATCGTCTGCTTCAGGAGAATCGGTGTGATCGTCTTTACAGTTCCGCCATTGCTGTCCAGGATCTTTGTAACCAGATGTGGCTGATAATAATATCCACCATTGATAACAGAACTCATAGCATTCACTTCCTGGATCATCGTACAGGTAAATCCCTGACCAAACGCTGAGCAGGCAAGCTCTGTTTCTCCCATAGAATCCTTGGTATGGATGATACCTGCCCCCTCATTCGGAAGGTCAATTCCTGTTCTGGTTCCAAAGTTAAACAGGCTCTGCGCCTTGATAAACTGAACTGCTCCCATTTTAGCACCAATCTGCATCATAGCATCATTACAGGAGTTTGCGATTACTTCACCCAAAGTCTCTGTACCATGAGCGCTTGGATATACCGCACACTTGATCATAGTATCACCAAATGTCTGGGCTCCGTCACACACAAAGGTATCGGATTCCTGAATCGCACCTTTCTCCAGTGCAGACGCCATAACAATTGGCTTCACAACAGAACCAGGTTCATAAGCATCTGTTACACAGAAATTACTCCACATACTGTTCAGTGCTTCCACTGTTTCCTCGTCACTCATTGCTTTAATCTCATCTTCTGAATATACATTAGAAAGATCTCTCGGATTATTCAGATCATAACGGTCACCGCCATCCATGGCAATAATTTCACCGGTGGACGGGTCCTCTACGATAACACCGATATTCTTGGCACCCATGGCTTCCTTGAATCCGTTCACATACTTTTCAACGATCTGCTGCGCACCAATATCAATGCTTGTCTGTATACTCTTTCCGTTTACTGCTGCAATGATCGTCTGTTCTACATCGGAATCATTGTTAATGTATCCGTACTGTCTGCCATCCACACCTGTAAGTGTACTGTTATAATATCCTTCCAGGCCGATATCAGCGACATCACGGTCCAGCGTAAATCCAATCGTATCACATGCAGTTTCATTGAACGGATAACTTCTCAGATAGTCCTCTTCAAACCAGATGCCCTTGATATTCGCTCTATCCTTAGCCTGCTCTGCAGTAAGCCCGGAATCTTCATCCTCTGCTTCATACTTCTCAAATTCTTTCTTCTTATCCATAGACAGCTGTTTCATCAGAATCTGATACTGACTCTGACTGGTACTTGGATCCGACAGAAGAGAACGTACCGTTTCTTCATCAATCCCTAACTGTTCATTCAATGCACGGATCGTTGGTTCTACATAATCACTGTCCGAATTTACAGTTTTGCAGTCCAGGATCACATTATAAACCTTATTGCTGGTTGCAAGGATATTTCCATTTTTGTCGTAAATGTCGCCTCGCTTTGCCGGCAGAACCTGACTCTCATATTTCTGCTGCGCCTGGCTTAATACCTGCTTCTTATATTTTGTGCCGCTTGTTGCATTAATATAAGTAATTCTTACTATTAATACTACTAAAGCCAGTAACACTACTGCAAATAGCATTACCAGCTTCTTTTTCATGTTGTAATTTATTCTTCTCTCTGGTCTCTTCTGACCTCTTTTTCTTGTATTGCTCAATTAATCACCTACTTTGAATCTGGTATATCTTGATACTGTCTTACATAGCTGTTTCCGGATGTAGAATAGGTTACTGTCTGATCATCTGACGGATATTTCATTCCCAGTCGTCCTAATGCAGTCTGCTTAATTTGGTTCAGATCTATATTAGATGTTACCTGGCTGTAATATGCGTCATTGTCTTCCTTTAAAGCTGCCAGTTCTTCCTCAAGGGATGCAACTGTATTCATTTTGGCCGTAATTTCTGACTTATACTGAAGATACTTTACAGAACAGAATAATATCGCTGTACACACAACAACGAGAAACGTGACAAATCCCCAGTTCATTGCTGTGGCCTTCTGTCTGTTTCTCTGTGCTGATCTGCTCAACTCATGTTTCTGTCTCTGTACTGGTACCGGCTCTGCCTGTACTCTGCGGTTTCGATTAGTCTGCTGTCTTCCGGGATGCTGTCTCTGTGGCTGTCTCGTCCTGTCCGGAACTTCTGCAAGGCGTCTGACCGTATTTCCTTCAACGTACATTCCTCTGTTTGCTCTGGCATTGGTTCTGCTTCTTCTTGCTGTTTCAGTCCTGGTCGTCTTCGCCATTTCATGCCTCACTATTAATTACAATACTCTCTCAAAAATTCTAAGCTTTGCGCTCTTGGAACGCGGATTCTCTTCCATTTCAATCTCCCCCGGAAGAATCGGTTTCCTTGTGATCACTTTACCTTTTGATTTATTTCCGCATACACATACCGGAAAGTCTGGCGGGCAGGTACATGGATTTTCATTCTTTCTGAAAATCGTCTTAACAATTCTGTCCTCCAGTGAATGGAAAGTGATAATGCAAAGTCTGCCGCCATCATCAAGAATGTCAATCATTCCATCAAGCGAATCTCTCAGTACATCAAGTTCTCTGTTAAGTTCGATACGGATTGCCTGGAACGTCCTCTTCGCAGGATGTCCCGACTTTACCTGCATCTTCATAGGAATAGATTCCCTGATGATCTCTGTGAGTTCGCCGGTCGTAGTGATCGGCTTCACCTGTCTGGCTGCTACAATGTGTTTTGCAATATTCTTTGCAAATTTATCTTCACCGTAATCACGAATGATACGATATAACTCTTTCTCTTCATAGCCATTGATAATATCACTGGCCGTCTGCGTCTGGCGCTGATCCATACGCATATCTAATGGTGCATCTACTCTGTAAGTAAATCCACGTTCTTCATTATCAAGCTGATAGGAAGATACTCCAAGATCAAGGAGAATCCCGTCGACTTTATTGATGCCTCTTGCTGCCAGTTCCTGTACCATGTAACAATAATTGCTGCGAATGATCGTCGCCTGATCAAAGGCGGCTAACCTCTCACTCGCAGCAATTATCGCATCCTGGTCCTGATCTATGCCAATAAATCTCCCCTTGGCAGAAAGCTTCTTACATACCTCCAGGGCATGTCCTGCACCTCCTAAAGTGCCATCCACGTAGATTCCGTCCGGCTTAACATTCAAGCCTTCTATGGTCTCTTCCAGTAATACAGATTTGTGTTTAAATTCCATCTCCGTCTCCTGTCTGGATCTATTTTGCGAGATACTTTATAATGATTTCTGTATCAGATCGTGATTCCCATGTCCTGCATACTCTCCGCAATGCTGTCCATATCATCATAATTACAGATCTCACTCCACTTTTCTTTGCTCCAAACTTCAATTCTGTTTAAATTACCTGTCAAAACTACATCCTTTTCCAGACCGGCAAATTCGCGCAGAGTTTGCGGTACAAGGATTCTCCCCTGTTTGTCCAGTTCACATGTAGTTGCTCCAGCTACAAAAAATCGTGAAAAAGTTCTGGCATTTTTATTTGTAAGTGGTAATGCTCTGAGTTTCATTTCAAAGGCTTCCCATTCATCCATGGGATAAATAGAAAGACAGCCATCTAGCCCTTTAGTCAGAACAAACTCTTCCCCTAAGAGTTCTCTGAACTTCGAAGGAATAATCAGGCGCCCCTTCGCGTCGATTGTATGGTTGTACTCTCCCATGAACATGTTACTCACCTACTCTCACGAAATCTGAATCTCCCCTTCAGATTTCCAGGTGGTAATGGTCTACTCTGCCATTGTTCCCCCACTCACCACCACTATTCACCACTTTCTACCACTTATGTGCTTATTCTAAACTATTTAGGCTGAAAAAACAAGGGTCTGAAACAGATTTTTTTAATTTAGAACTCTCTTAACATTTCTGAAACATCCATATTTTAAGGTAAAAAATAAATATTTATACGTAAAAAATGGGCTGAAATTCCACTTTCAACCCACTTAGCTTTCAGATATATTGTTTTTTATAATTCTTTGTCTGATTTTGTGGGAGAATTTCCCACATGTCGTCTCCACTGTTCAGGAATATGTGCATATTCAGACTCTTCCCAATTTAAGAGTTCATCAGATTCTCCCTGTACAGTTCCGGTTTCTTTCTTTTTCTCCACTGGAACTTCCGGCTTCTCTGAAACAGACTCAGAAGAGTTATTCCCAGGCTGTACTTCTGCCTCAGGAATACTATCCTGCGCTTCGTTTTCTTTTTCCTGCTGATTCTCTATCAGTGCTTTTCTTCTTCGTATACGTATAGCTGCTCTTTTCTGTGCCATCACTCCATGTACAATCACTGTTGGTGTGTAAATTATAAACAAAGCAGCTGATATTACCAGCGAAACTCCAATCCTCGTTCCTGGAATATAAAGCTTATCTGTCCTGAGCCATTCAAAGAAAAATCTCCCAAGCCCGTATCCTGCCAGGTAGATCATAAACAACTCGCCGTCGTATTTCTTCTTTCTGCGAAGCGCCAGCAGGATCAATAAAAGGATCAGACACCACAAACTTTCATAAAGGAACACAGGCTGAACCTGAATATAGGAAATTCCATTGATCGTCAACAGATTATCCCGCATATTTCCGGAAACCTCTCCAGAGCGCACTGCTGAAATTGGAATCTGTATTGCCCAGGGCAGATCTGCATATTCTCCAAAAGATTCTCTGTTAAAGAAATTTCCCCAGCGTCCAATGATCTGTCCCAAAAGTATTCCAAGACTTACAGTATCTGCCATCTTCCAGAAGTTCATCTTGGCAATCCTGCAAAATACTGCTGCAGCGAGAAATCCCGCCAGCAGACCGCCATAAAAAGTATACCCGCCATTTCTAAAATCCAGAATTCCGCTGAAATTTCCTCTGTAAAGTTCCCATGAAAATACTACATAAAACAGTCTGGAACCCACAACTGAAGCCAGCAGCGAAATGATCATCATATCAAGATATTTATTCTGATCCTCACCATTTCGCTTTGCTTCCAGTGTCACCAGCCCTATTCCCAGAAGTGCACCTATTGCGATCAATACACCATATATGGTAAATTCCATCCCAAATATCTGAAATGACCGGGGCACATAAGATAAAACCAGATTAAGTCCTGGAAAACGTATCGACATTTCCATATATCACCTGTTTATCATACATTGAATCTGAATAAAATTACATCTCCATCCTGTACAATGTATTCTTTACCTTCCATTCTTACAAGACCTTTCTCTCTGGCACCTGCATAGGAACCGCAGTCCAGAAGATCCTGATAGTTAACAACTTCTGCTTTGATAAATCCTCTCTCAAAATCTGTATGGATCTTGCCGGCTGCCTGCGGAGCTTTTGTTCCAATCTTGATAGTCCATGCTCTTGTCTCATCTTCGCCAGATGTCAGGAAACTCATCAGGCCAAGGAGATGGTAGCTTGCTTTTACCAGTTTCTCAAGTCCGGATTCTTTAAGTCCCAGATCCTCAAGGAACATCTTCTTCTCATCATCATCCAGTTCAGAGATCTCTTCCTCGATCTCTGCGCAGATTACGAAGATCTCACTGTTCTGCTCTGCTGCATATTTGCGTACTGCCTGTACATGTGCATTGCTTGCACCATCATCTGCCAGATCATCTTCAGCAACATTTGCAGCATAGATCACTGGTTTCCATGTAAGCAGATTGTAAGTAGTCATCCATGCTTCTTCGTCCTCGTTCTCCAGTTCCATTGTGATCGCCATCTTGCCGTCTTCGAGATGTGCTTTTACTTTCTGGAGGAAGTCAAGTTCCTTGGCAGCTTCTTTGTCCATACGTGCTGTTTTTGTCACTTTTGCAATTCTTCTCTCAAGAATCTCAAGATCAGAGAATACAAGTTCCAGATTAATTGTCTCAATATCACGAAGAGGATCAATGCTTCCGTCTACATGGATAACATTGGAATCCTCGAAGCAGCGTACTACATGAACAATGGCATCTACTTCACGAATATTTGCAAGGAACTGGTTTCCAAGTCCCTCACCTTTGGATGCACCCTTTACAAGCCCTGCGATATCTACGAATTCGATGACTGCAGGTGTCACTTTCTTAGAATGATAGAAATCTCCGAGAAGTTTCAGTCTCTCGTCCGGTACAGTAACAACACCCACGTTCGGGTCAATGGTACAGAACGGATAATTTGCTGATTCTGCTCCTGCTTTTGTTAATGAATTAAATAATGTACTCTTTCCAACGTTTGGTAATCCAACTATTCCAAGTTTCATCTCTCTTTTATATCTCCTTTAAATGTATTGATTTTACGGTATTTCCAGATATTTTTTAATATCAGGCGGGCCATTTTACGGGCCATTCCTGTCAGTGGACTGAGCAGTGGTCCTTTTCTAAAATACTTTCATTATTTTATCATAACCATTTGTGATGTGCAAGGTTGCTGTTTTCTGTCTATATGCTGCTATAACATTAACTGTTACTACCACCATCCCGCAAGGTGTTTTTGCATGTATATGCCAAAGTCCCGAGATATCCGATGCGAATTTATGCGATCAGCATAAATTCTGTATATCACAAAACATATTATAGTGAATTGAGTAAACATAGCTATTAGTCTCTCGACATAATCATCAGCAAAGTTCCCTTATCATAAATAATCTTTGCAGATTCACTGCTGATCTCATTGCTTACAGTCAGACCACTGTCTGCCACTGTTAGATGATAGTTACTGAGAGGATATTTAAATCCTTCAAGAGTCAGACCAGTCACATCTCCTCCCAGCTGAAAAAATGACACATACTTTCCAAACTGCTCGGACTTTCGAAGGACTGTCCCACTGGAAACCAGTTTCATATAATTATAACTATCCACCAATGTCACAGATGCGCCCTGCTTCTGAGCCAGAACAAGAAGCCCGAAGTTCGCCATCAGATGATCTACTCTTTTTCCGGTCACACCCAGAATTGCAATCTCCTTTGCCCCGGTCCGAATGGCATAGTTCATAGCAGACTGCGTATCTGAATCATCTTTTTCCGGTCTCAGTCGTATAATCTCTACTTCTTTTTTCTCTTCTCCGGTTTGTTTCTGTACTTTCCAGTTTGTCATTCCTCCATAAGGAATCTCACTGTTTGTCTTTATCCCTGCAGGAACCTCCAGAAATTCTTTTCCTTCTTCTGACAGGCTGTCAAAATCTCCGATCACCACATCCGGCAGGATCTGCTGTTCCAGAAAAAACTCCAGTCCTCTGTCTGCCGCGATCAGACGTATCTTTTCTTTTCCCGCTTTCTCTGCATTCTTTTTCAAAAAATCGAGGGCAAAATCACTCTGGATATCGCCCCCGCTTACAATTACTGTATCTATCATGCTGTTCCTCAGTCAATTTTTTGTATAATTTCGTCCATCTTCGCTCTGGCATGTCTTACATTTGCTTCCAAATCTCCGTTGAACACATAAGAACCGGCCACCAGCAGATTTGCACCTGCTGTCATTACTGTCTCCATTGTCTCATCATTGATTCCACCATCTACCTGAACATCTACATTCAGATTCTCACCTTCAATCAGTTCGCGTACTTCTCTGATCTTCTCTGTACATTCATCCATATACTTCTGTCCGCCGAATCCCGGCTGTACAGTCATGATCAGAACCATGTCTACATCCTCCAGCATATGGCTGATATCATTTACCGGTGTCGCAGGTTTAATGGAAATGCCCACTTTTACTCCTGCCTCACGGATCTGCTCGATCGTTCTCTCAATATCCTCACATGCTTCTGCATGAACAGTAATAGAATCAGCACCGCATGCAACGAAATCTCTGATATATCTCTCCGGCTCAGTTACCATAAGATGCACATCAAAGAACATCTTTGATTCCTTTCGAATAGATTTGATCACTGGCATTCCAAAAGAAATACTCGGCACAAAGTCACCGTCCATGACATCAATATGGAGCCATTCGACTCCCTCTTTCTCAAGAGTTTTGATCTGTTCGCCCAAACGATTAAAATCTGCCGACAAAATAGAAGGGCACAACTGATACATAATTAGAATCTCCTTTTCTCTTTCAATTCATTATAAAGTCCTAAATAATCTTCATATCGAAGCTGGCTGATCTTATGCTCTGCCAAAGCTTCCTTTACGCCGCAGTCCGGTTCATGGATATGTCTGCATCCCTGAAACCTGCACTGATCTTCATACTCACGAAATTCCGGAAAATAATCTTTCAGTTCCTGCTCTTCAATATCTGTCAGATATAAAGAAGAAAATCCCGGGGTATCCATCAGATAAGTATCATGTCCCACTGGTATCACCTGTGAATGACGGGTGGTATGTTTTCCACGTTTCAGTTTCTTACTTATCTCTCCTGTTTCCATCTGTACATTTTCCTGCAGTGCATTGGTGATTGAAGATTTTCCCACACCCGAGGGACCGGCAACTACTGTTGTCTTTCCCTTAAGGATCTCACGGATCTCATCTAATCCATCCCCGTTAAAGGTGCTGGAAAAGATTACATGATATCCGCAGCTCTTATAAGTTTCATATAAGAGTTCCAGTGCTTCCTGTGTTGCAAGATCCTTCTTATTAAAGCATATAACTGCCGGAACATTCTCCTTTTCCATCATGATCAGAAATCTGTCCAACAGCATAAAATTTGGTTTTGGATTCTCCATCGCAAAAATCACAAAAGCCTGATCTACATTGGCAACCGCCGGACGGATCAGCGAATTCTTTCTGGGAAGGATGGCAGTCACACTGCCCTCCTTCTCCTGTGCATCCAAAACTTCAATCTCTACATTATCCCCTACAAGAGGTTTCTGTTTATCTTTTCTGAATATTCCTTTGGCTTTGCATTCATAAATCTCATCATTCTCTGCGTAAATATAATAAAATCCTGCAATGCCTTTAATAATCTTTCCCTGCATGAATTACTCTACCTTGGCAAATGTAATGGAGTAATTTCCAAGTTCCTGATAAACTCCGTTGACCTGCTCGGATAAATACAGAGTTCCTTCACTGATTCCAGGTGCTCCTGTGATATCCAGATCGTAAGGGAACTGTAATACCTGATTCTCCAGAACAACTGACGCTGTCGGTGTTCCATTTACATTCTGAACCAGTTCCAGACGTACCGGACCTCCTGTATATCCTGTCGGAGTATTCAGAGTCTGTGTACATTTCCAGACTTCTCCTGCTGCTACAGCTGCACTGTTATCTGTGGATGTATTATCTGCCGTCTGTGCTGCACTGTCTGTTGTGCTGCCTGCTGTATTTGCAGTATCCGTACTCTGCACAGATGCAGGGTCCTGATCTCCTGTACTTACAGTAATTACCACATTAACCGTATCCGGGTTCTCCCAGTTTCCTGCTTCTGGTTCCTGAGAGATTACTTCTCCTGCTGCCACCTCTGTGCTCATTTCCTCTTTTACTTCTACATTGAGGAATTTACCAAAAGTAGTAATCGCATCATTCTTTGTCATTCCCACAACACTTGGAACTTCTACACTGTCACCATAGTCAACGCCACGGCTGACAACCAATGTAATGGTATCTCCGGCTGAAACAGATGCACCTGCATCCGGAGTTGTAGAATATGCATATCCAGGATCAACGATCGGAGTACCGTCATCGTTTAATTCACTGTATTCTTTCTGAACAGTAACATTTAATCCCATATCTTCCAGTGTCTGCTGTGCATCCACACCTGTCTGTCCGTCTACATCCGGAACTGTAATCTGCTGAGCACCTTTACTGATATAGTATTTAATTGTTGTATATTGTTCAACCTTGCTTCCCTGTGGAATATCCTGAGAAGAAATGGTTCCCTTTGCCTGAGTGGAGGCTTCCTCACCCATTGGCTGAATACCAAGTTTCATGTCTTTTGTGATATTCTTTGCCTCATCCTCCGTTTTTCCTAACAGATTCGGTACAGTTACCATTCCATCATCATCTGTTTCTGCTGTATCTGTAGTTTCTGTTTTGGTCTTTGTTTCACTGTTACCGCCGATCAGTCCAGATGCCTTACCTGCAACCAGAATAATTGCAACTAAAATCACAACTCCAAGAAGCAGCATCGCAATAGTCAGTCCATGACCGCCTTTTTTCTTTGTTTTCTCAGGTTTTGCCGTTTTCTTTCTGCGAGGCTTCTCTTCTGGCTCATCATCATAATCCGTTTCATTGATCTCATCTTCCAGAGCCTCCGGTTCTGACTTGGAAATCTGTTTCGGTACATGCTTGATCTCGCCAAGTTCCTCATCTGAGATCACAACTGTCTTTGCCTCATTATCTACAGAGGTCAGTGTTACGAAATCACCCTGCGGATCGATCAGAGAATGCTTCAGATCTGCAATTACATCTTCCATATTCTGGTAACGACGATCTACACTCTTCTGTGTACATTTCAGGATGATCTGCTCCAGACTGTGCGGCAGGTCCTCTGCATACACGCTTGGCGGAACCATCTCTTCTTGAAGATGCTTGATAGCGATAGCTACTGTTGTGTCACCATCAAACGGAACCTTTCCAGTGACCATCTCATACAGTGTGATACCAAGTGAATAAATATCACTCTTCTCATCACTGTATCCTCCACGTACCTGCTCCGGAGAACTGTAATGAACAGATCCCATCACATTAGAACTTATGGTATTGGAAGAAGCAGCTCTTGCAATACCAAAATCTGTAACTTTAACCTTTCCATCCATGGAAATAATAATATTCTGAGGCTTTACATCACGGTGTACAATTCCGTGGCTGTGTGCTGCCTCCAGTCCCATAGATACCTGGATTGCAATACTTGTAGCTTCTTTTACTGACAGTCTGCCTTTCTTAGAGATATACTCCTTAAGAGTAATTCCTTCGATCAGTTCCATCACAATGTAGTAGACTCCATTGTCATCTCCTACATCAAATACATTTACAATATTGGGATGAGTCAGAACTGCTGCTGCCTGAGCTTCACTTCTGAACTTGCGGATAAACGTTGTATCCTCCCGAAATTCCGGCTTAAGAACTTTTACAGCAACAAACCGATTCAGCTTATGGTCTTTTGCCTTGTATACGTCCGCCATTCCGCCGGTACCTATTTTTCCTAATATCTCATAGCGCTCGGCTATGATCATTCCCATCTTTAACATGCTTTCACCTCATTTGCGAATGGTTCTATCAATACAATTGCAATATTGTCCTTGCCGCCGTTGCGGTTTGCTTCTCTGATAAGTATTCTGCCCTTTTCGTCCAGATCTGTATCAGTGTCAGTAATGATTTCCTGCAGTTGGCTGTCCTCAACCATATTGCTGAGACCATCTGAACACATCAGAACCACATCTCCTGGTTCCAATTTCAGGTCAAAGAAGTCAATATCTACTGTTCTCTCCGCTCCGAGCGCTCTTGTGATGATATTTTTCTTCGGATGTCTTCTTGCCTGTTCAGGGTCAAGTTCTCCCATCCTCACCATCTCCTGCACTAATGAGTGATCCTTTGTTATCTGCTGAATCTGTTCTCCAATTACATAAAGTCTGCTGTCACCTACATTTGCCACATAAGCGTAATGTCCCACGATCGTAGCTGCTACCATCGTAGTTCCCATTCCTCTCAGTTTCTCATCCTGCTGTGCCTGAGTAAGAATCTCGGTATTCACACATTCAATGGCATGACGGATTACTTTGACAGGATTAAAATCTGCATCCTGGCGGATTTCTTCCACCATGGATGTAACAGCATGAGATGATGCATAATCTCCGGCGTTATGTCCGCCCATTCCGTCAGCAACAACAAACAGATTCGGAAGATTTCCAACCGGGTCTGCAGATGCGAACACATAATCCTGATTCATTTTTCGCTTCTGCCCGGCATCAGTAGCTGAATATACCCTCATGTCAATTCTCGCTTTCTGTTTTTTCCATATAACTTTTTCTTAGCTGTCCACAGGCACCATCTATATCGCTGCCCATTTCCCTTCTAATAGTAACATTAATTCCACATTTTTCAAGTTTTATTTTGAAATTCTCCACTGCCTGCCTTGTGGATCTCACATAGGAACGCTCCTTGATCGGGTTTACCGGAATCAGATTTACGTGGCAGTTAATGTCCCTGATCCTGCCGGAAAGCTCTCTGGCATCTTCATCACTGTCATTCACTCCGGCAACCAGACTGTATTCAAATGTGATCCTGCGCCCCGTTTCTTCAAAATAATGGCGGCACGCTTCCAGAACCTCGTCCATGCTGTATCTGTTCGCAATCGGCATCAGTTCCCGGCGTTTCACATCATTCGGTGCATGAAGAGAAAGAGCCAGTGTCATCTGAAGCTTTTCTTTTGCAAGGTCATAGATCTTCGGTACAAGCCCACAGGTAGATACCGTCAGATTTCTCTGGCTGATATGGAGCCCGCCATCCTCTGTCAGAATATGTATGAATCTCAGCAGATTTTCATAATTATCCAGAGGTTCTCCGGTTCCCATCACTACCACATTGGATACTCTCTCTCCTGTCATAGCCTGTATTCTGTAGATCTGATCCAGCATCTCCGACGGCAGCAGACACCTGGTCAATCCGCCGATCGTAGATGCACAGAATCTGCATCCCATGCGGCATCCAACCTGTGAGGAAATACAGACGGAATTTCCATGCTTGTATCTCATAAGAACACTTTCGATCACATTTCCATCACTGAGACGGAAAAGATACTTCTGTGTCCCATCAATCTTAGAAGTCTGTACATCCACCATCTCTAATGCAGTAATCGGATATTCCTTTAACTTCTCCCTCAATCCTTTGGAAAGATTTGTCATCTCGTCATAGGAAGTAACAAGGTGTTCATGCAGCCAGCTGTATATCTGTTTTGCACGAAATGGCTTGTCACCCAGAGAGGTCATCAGTTCTTTTAATTCATCGATTGTCATTGACTTAATATCTGTCATTATTTATTTTCTCCTGAATTTCGCAATAAAGAAGCCATCTGTCTTGTGTACACCCGGCAGAAGCTGAAGATATCCAAGAGCAGTTGTCTCTGAATGAAGTTCCTCTGGCAGATATGGATCAATGCTCTCCAGTTTGAATGGATGATGATTCATAAACCACATCATGTTCTCTTCATTCTCTTCTTTCGCAATGGTACAGGTACTGAATACCAGAACTCCGCCCGGCTTCACATATTCTGCCGCACGATCCAGAATCGTTCTCTGCAGAATTACGATCTCTTCCTGTTTCTGTGGTGTCACACGGTATTTGATCTCAGGCTTCTTACCGATCACACCATATCCGGAACACGGAACATCTGCGATCACTATGTCTGCCTTCAGCTCAGAATCCACATCAAATACAGTAGCATCCATCACATGGGCCTGCACATTGATAGAATCTGTTCTGTGAATGTTTTCTTCGATCAGATCTACCTTGTACTGACTGATATCACGGGCATCTACGGTTCCATAGTCACCCATTTTATCCCCAACATGAAGACTCTTACCGCCCGGTGCAGCACACATATCTATAATGTAGTTTCCCTTCTGCGGATCTGCCACCTCTGCCACCAACATAGAACTCACATCCTGTACCTGGATCTTACCCTGTATAAAAGCATCCAGTGCCAGAATGTGGTTATAATTGGAAATCTCATATGCATAAGGCAGATATGGAGCTGGTTTTACCTCCACTCCCTGATTCACAAGACTCTGATAAATCTCCTCCTGAGAATACTTGTGTGTCCTGCAGCGCACAGTGATTGGCTTCTCTTCCAGAAAAGCAGTCAGAATTTTCTCTGTCCTCTCTTCGCCATAGTCTTCAAGCCAGCGATTCACCAGCGTCTCCGGCATAGAGTATCTGACAGATAAATGTCTCACAAGATTTTCTTCTCTTGAAGGCAGTTCCAGATTCTTCCACTCTCTGGCTATCGTGCGCAGTACCCCATTTACAAAAGGTTTCAGATTGTAGAATCCTTTTCTCTGCGCCAGTTTCACGGCTTCATTGCACACTGCACTGTCTGGAACACTGTCCATAAATCTGATCTGATATACTGCACTTCTCAGGATTTCCCTAATAGCAGGTTTCATTTTGTCTACAGTTACTTTTGAATAAGAATCAATAATATAATCTATTAAAATACGATATTCCAGGGTTCCTTCACAGACTCTGGTGATAAAAGCTCTCTCCTGTCTTGGAAGGAACTGATACTTGGAAAGAGCATTGCGGATCGCAATATGACTGTGCTTTCCCTCTTCCTCAATTTCCAGCAAAATCTGTAATATCAGTTCTCTGGTATTTATTCCATTAGTCACGGTCTCTTCCTCCGGCCAGTATGATCAGTCTTAAAAGCTGCAGAATGGATGATGCAAGTGCTGCCACATAGGTAAGAGCTGCTGCTGTAAGAACTTTCTTTGCTCCTTTTACTTCATCAGTTCCAAGCATTCCTGAACTTCCCAGCATTTTCAGTGCTCTTGAAGAGGCATTAAACTCTACAGGAAGAGTCACAAGCTGAAAAAGAACAGCAAAGCTGAACAGCAGAATCCCCAGTGTCAGCAATGGGCGAATAGAAAGGATCAGTCCTGCCAGAAATAACGGCCAGGAAAGTGTTGATCCGATATTCGCCACAGGTACGATCGCGGAACGCAGATTCAACGGCACGTAATTCTGCGCATCCTGAATGGCATGTCCGCATTCATGTGCTGCCACGCCAATGGCAGCTACAGAAGTTCTGTCATATACATCCTGTGAAAGAGCCAGCTGCTTATTTCTCGGATCATAGTGGTCTGTCAGGCTTCCGGAAATCGGTACAACCGTAACATCCGTGATTCCCGCCATACGAAGGATTCTTCTGGCTGCTTCTGCCCCGGTAAGCCCGGATGCACTGCGCACTCTGCTGTAAATAGCAAATGTGCTCTTCACTCTTACAGAAGCCGCCATAGATAATAACATTCCTATGATCAGCAGGAAATAAGTAGGGTCAAAATAGTATCCGTACATCTAATCACTCCTTATGATCTGTAAAACATGTTCCATCTTCAATGTGATATCCACGGAGAAATGCCTCTGTCTCCATTCGTTTCTTACCTTCTAACTGTACCTCTGTAAGGATCAGAGAACCTTTTCCGCATGCGGCATGTATGCCTTCCTTATCTGTCAGAAAAACAGTTCCCGGAGCAGCATCTGTCTGTTTGTCACTGACTCTGCACTTCCATACTTTTAAAGTCTTTCCATTAATAAAAGTATAAGCACTTGGCCATGGATTCAGTCCGCGTACCAAACGCTCCAGTTCCTCTGCTGATTTGCTGAAATCCATCAGTCCCATCTGCTTGGTGATCATGGACGCATACGGTGTCGGGCTCTCTTCCGGCTGTTTCACACGCTCTGCTGTTCCCTGCTCAATAGATGGCAATGTCTTGATCAGCAATTCCGCACCTGCCTGTGCAAGCTTTCCAAACAGACTTCCGCCAGTTTCCTCCGGTGCCAGAGGAATAATGATCTTAGAGATCATATCTCCTGTGTCAAGTCCCTCTCCCATCTGCATGATCGTAACACCAGATTCCTTCTCTCCATCAATGACTGCCTGCTGGATTGGAGCTGCACCTCTGTACTTAGGCAGAAGTGATGCATGAATGTTAATGCATCCATACTTCGGAAGGTCCAGAACCTCTTTCGGAATGATCTGTCCAAATGCTGCAACAATAATAATATCCGGATTGATCTCCTTTAAAGTTTCCAGAAATTCCTGATTATTTCTTACTTTCTGCGGCTGATATACCGGAATCTCATGCATAAGTGCCTCTTCTTTGACAGGAGTCGGAAGTAAAGTCTTTCCTCTTCCCTTTGGCTTATCAGGCTGTGTGACTACTGCTGCCACTTCATATCCGGCTTCGATCAGTGCATGTAATGGCGGCACTGCGAAATCCGGTGTTCCCATAAAAACTGTCTTCATATGTTAAAATGTCACCTCTTCTTTCTCTTGTATTTTCTCTGCTGTTTCAGCATCCGGACATATCCCGGACCTCTGGCCTGTTCATATCAAAACACCACTGGATACAGCATTGAACAACTATTTCCAACACTTTTTATTATTCCTCATCCTCATCATAAGTTACATGATGAAGTTCTCCCTCTACCAGTTCTGTGTACATATGTCCATCCAGATGATCCAGTTCATGACAGAATGCGCGGGCCAGAAGTCCCTCGCCTTCATATTCTACCTCATTCATGTCCTCATCCAGTGCTTTTACCTTTACATAGTTCGGACGTGTTACCTGTCCTGCCATTCCCGGTACACTTAAGCATCCCTCATCTCCGGTCTGCTCTCCGGATGTCTCAAGGATCTCAGGATTGATCAGAACGATCGGGCCTTCTCCTATATCAATAACAACGATACGTTTCAGAATTCCTACCTGCGGTGCAGCAAGACCAACACCCATTGCCTCATACATGGTATCAAGCATATCCGTGATCAGATCATGGATACGTGGTGTCATTTTATCCACCGGTCTGCTAACTTTTGTAAGTACTTCATCGCCTTCTACTCTGATTGTTCTAAGTGCCATTTCTTTTTTCTCCTTTTCTCTGACTGAATTTTTAACTAAAAACGTAACTGTTCAGTACCTTCATAGTTACGAGTCAAAATCCATTGAAAATCGCCTGCGGCGATGGGATTTTGACTTGTATGTCTCGGGATTTTGGCATTTTCATGCCAAAACACCTCGTGGAATAGTGGACTTCTGAATAGTTACTGAAAATCAAATTGTATATATAGTTTCCGAAAACCGGAATTTATTTCTATGTATTTCTCAAGCTGGTCTTTGATCCAGACCAGTACCTGGTAATCTTCGTGTTTCAGATAAATGACCTGTCTGTAAATATCCTTTACTTTTCCCACTGCTGCATAAGCAGGTCCGATCACATGAAGGTCATTCTTCTTATAGATCCGCTGCACATACAGCTTCAGATAATGCATCGCCTGAACCAGAAGCTCATCCTCCGGACCTGATCCGAGGACTGCCAGCATATGCGCTGCCGGCGGATAATCCAGGAGCATACGATAACTCATCTCTTCCTCATAAAAAGCCTGATAATCCTGCACAGCTGCCGCCTGGATACTGTAATGATCTGGCTGATAGGTCTGTATCACAGCTTCTCCCGGCTTCTCGCCACGTCCACCACGTCCTGCTGCCTGACACAGAAGCTGAAAAGTCCTCTCAGCACATCTGTAATCCTCTGCATTCAGTGACAGATCTGCTGCAACTACACCAACCAGTGTTACATCCGGAAAATCATGCCCCTTGACGATCATCTGCGTTCCGATCAGCACATCTGCTTCATGTTTTGCAAAAGATGCCAGAATTTTCTCATAACTTCCCTTCGTCCTTGTAGTATCAAAATCCATCCTAAGTGTACGGACTCCCGGAAAAGTTTCTCTCACTACTTTCTCAATCTGCTGTGTTCCTGCCTTAAATCCGCCAATATATGGAGATCCACAGACCGGACATGCCTGAGGTTTTCGCGTTTCATATCCACAATAGTGGCACAGAAGTCTGTCATTATTATGTTCTGAGAGAGCCACATCACAATGCGGACATTTCATCACCTGTCCGCAGGAACGACAAGAGACAAAACCTGCATATCCTCTTCGGTTAAGAAAAAGCATGACCTGCTCTTTCTTCTCAAACCGCGCTTTCATTTTCTCCCGTAATTCTCTGCTGAGCACCGAACGATTGCCTGCCTTCAATTCTTCCCGCAAATCCACAATAGAAACCTGCGGCATAGGTCTGCTTCCATATCTGGCATTTAAACGCACCAGACCATAAGCACCTTTCTTCGCCTGACTATAAGCTTCCACAGAAGGAGTAGCAGATCCGAGAACTACTCGTGCATGCTCTAACTCAGCTCTCTTAATCGCAGTTTCCCTGGCATGATAACGCGGGCTGCTCTCGCTCTTATAACTTGGTTCATGTTCCTCGTCGATAACTATAAGCCCCAGATTGCCAAACGGCGTAAACAGCGCAGATCGCGGACCGATCATCACCTGAACTTTCCCTCTCTTTGCACGCTTGAACTGATCATAGCGTTCTCCCTGAGACTGTCTGGAATTGATCACAGACACTTTATCTCCGAACCTTGCATAAAATCTGCGCACAGTCTGATAAGTAAGTGCAATTTCAGGAATCAGTACAATGGCCTGTTCTCCTCTGGAAATCGTCCACTCGATCAACTTCATATAGACCTGAGTTTTTCCACTTCCTGTTACACCTTCGATCAGTACAGGTCGCGGAGATTGTTTCTCCCATTCTTCCCTGATCTGCTGTACTGCTATCTCCTGCTCCTGAGTAAGAAGCATCTGGTTTTCTGCCGGAATATCACTGGTATCCATCGAATTTCTCAGTATCTCATCATATTCTATCCGGATGATTCCCTGTTCCTGCATCTTCTTTATAACCGCTGAAGTTGCCCCAAGTTTCTTTGATGCCTGTGCAGAATCCAGTCTCTTCTTCTCCAGAAGTTCCTTCAGAAGTCTTGTTCTGGCTCTGAATCTTGTTTTCTCAAGATCTGCCAGTATCTGATACCCTTCGTCTTCAGAAATGTTCAGACATATATATCTTCTCTCTTTTGCCTTGATCTTCTCCTGGATCGGAAGTACGGTCTTGAGCGCCTGAATCATGGTAGACCCGTAATTCTCTTTCATCCAGGCTGCCAGCGCGATCAATCGGGATTCCGTAGTCTCTTCTCCGCTACAGATCTCACAGATTTCTTTCAGTTTTCCGGATGCAATCTTCGGTTCCTTTGAAAAACCTGTTACATATCCCTTACGCAGCTGACTGGCATTTCCAAAGGGGATGGATACCACCATCCCCACCTTTATCTCCTGTTCCAGTCTCTCCGGTACCTTGTATTGAAAACTCCGGTCCAGTTTGTCGCTGGAAATATCAATTATAATATCTGCATATATCATGAACTCATTCCTGTTGTATCCGGATGTTCTCTGTCCTGGATTCTAAATAAACCTGCTGTTATTTTCCTGCAAGAATATCTGCGATCAGAACACGTTCATCCATCGGATATTTCTTTCCTTTGATCTCCTGATAATCCTCATGTCCCTTACCTGCCAGTACAATAATATCACCAGGTTCTCCATGATGGATTGCATAGGCGATTGCCTCTTTTCTGTCAGCAATTTCCACGTACTTGCCATCTGTTTTTGCCATACCGATCTTAATATCATCAATAATTGCCTGCGGCTCTTCGTCACGTGGATTATCAGATGTGATGATCGTAAGATCTGCAAGCTTTCCTGCAACTTCACCCATCTCATAACGGCGAAGTTTGGATCTGTTTCCTCCACATCCAAACAGGCAGACCAGTCTGTGCGGATTGTATTCTTTCAATGTAGTCAGAAGACTCTCCAGTGCCATTGCATTATGCGCATAATCGATCATCAGTGTAAAATCGTCTGATACTTTCACCATCTCAATACGGCCTTTTACTTTGGCTACTTTTAATGCTTTAAGAATATTCTCTTCTGATACTTTAAAGTGACGGCAGATTGCGATCGCTGTCAATGAATTATAAATACTGAACTTACCAGGAATATCAATCTCTACATGGAAATCCAGCAATCCTTTCAGATGATAGGAAATTCCCAGATATCCTTTGCCGCCTACCAGTTTTGCATCCTCTGCACGGAGATCTGCTTCCGGTGAAAATCCATAAGTTTCCAGACTGCAGGTATGTCCCTCAATGATCTTCTGGAAATGCTCGTCATCTCTGTTTACAATACCTACTTTACACTGTTTCAGCAGCAAAGATTTGCATCTGAGATAATCATCGAAATCTTTATGTTCATTTGGTCCGATGTGATCTGGTTCAATATTTGTAAAGATACCAAAATCAAAGATAAAGCCCTGTGTTCTATGAAGCATCAGTCCCTGAGAAGAAACTTCCATAACCACACAGTCACATCCTGCTTCTACCATTTCATGGAAATATTCCTGGATCACATAGGATTCCGGAGTTGTGTTCTTCGCAGGAATCACTTTGTCACCAATGATCGCTTCAATTGTTCCGATCAGACCTACTTTATATCCTGCATTCTCCAGAATAGACTTTACCATATAAGTAGTTGTGGTCTTTCCTTTGGTTCCTGTGATACCAATGGTCTTAAGTTTCTCTGCCGGATGTCCGAAATATGCCGCTGAAATAAACGCCATTGCATATCGTGTATCTTTCACAAGGATCACTGTCACATCTTCCGGTGCTTCTACAGCTTCTTCTACAACCAGTACTTTGGCACCCTTTGCGATTACATCCGGTACAAACTTATGGCCGTCCACAACCGCACCGCGAATGCAGATAAAAAGAGAACCATCTTCTACTTTTCGGGAGTCATAGATTACATTCTTTACTTCCTGGTCTGTACTGCCCTGAAGGCATGTATATTCCAGTTTTTCTAATAAGGATACTAATTTCATTTTAATCCTCCATATCATTTCCTGCCGTCCCGAAATCTATTCATTAAAGAGCTCACAAAAGTCCGGAGCGGAGGTGTTCTTTTACTAAAGCGTATATTCTATATAAGAATAGCACACCTCCCAAACCGTTTCAACGTTGATTTTTCGTTATCTTAATTGCTTTTTATTCCCTTTTTTGTAAGCAAATCCCACCAATCCTGACATCCCTGCCAAAATTGCTATTGCGAGATATAACCCGATTTCCGTTTCATCCCCAGTTCGTGGTTTGGACGCTGCTGCATAGGAATCCGCTGATTTGGACGCATATCCGTTTCCTCCTCCATAAGTCTGCAGTGCTGTCTCTGTAGGCTGTGGAGTGGCAGTTACGGTATTCTCATTTGCAGTCAATGTGACTTCAGACTGTGACTTCACTGTCTGCGAACCGGTTTCTTCCGCAACTACAATTACCTCATTGATCAATTCCTGGCTGGATAAATACTGTGGAACTGTCACTGTTGCATAAAGAGCAAACGCTTCTCCCGGCGCAATCTGCGGGATCATCGCCTGCGTTCCACTGCTGTTTATGGTTACCCCTTCTTTCTGTACAAATTTCGCCTGTATTCCGGCATTCTGAAATCTCTCTGTACTCAGTATGGAATGTAACGTGCGTTCTCCTGTATTACGAATACAAATCTGGTATGTAATCGTATCTCCTGGATAGGCTTCTGTTCTGTCGGCAGTTTTTTCCACCTCGAATGCAGCTTTTAATTCTGTTGCCTTCAACTTCGCAGATGCCTGACATCCGATATTCTCATTCTTTCCCGGATGTTTTGCGCTCACGGTTACGGTGTGTGTCAATTCCCCAGACTGTCTTTCTGTAAGCTGTGCCGTCAGTCGAAGTTTCCTATTCTCTCCTGGCTGTAAAATTTTTAGAACTCCCTGCATACCGTTTGCTGCAAAATTATCCGCTGATTCCCATGCTGCGTTTATATCCTTCATAGAAAAATTACTGGAAATTTCTATATTTTCCAAGGAAATCTCGCCCGTGTTCTTCACTTCAAGCACATAAGACACAGCCTGTCCTGCACGTATCTCTGTTGCAGACTGTTGCAGTTCTGCTGTAAGTCCGGTTTTCGCTTCAGTTACGGTAAGAACCGCTGATTCTGCGGCAGCCAGTATCTTGTTCTCTTCTTCTGTTTTCATCCAGAAATATGTACCTGTTGTCTCTTGGTCTTTGTATAAAGGAGCATCCTGGCATACCGGATAGGTAACTGCTACAGAGGAAATCTGATACTCTGTTCTCAGTGAAACAGGAATTATCAATGTAAAAGTATCTGTATTTTCATCCGGCTTCGGAACCTCGCAGATGAGTTTGGTAATCTCTGTTTCCTCGCCCTTGTGATTCTGAATCTGTACAGATTCCGCCTTCATATCATGCTTCAGACCAGATTCATCCACCTGAAAATATTCAGATATATACGCTGTCAGAAAATATTTGGTTTCTGTTGGCCGAGTATTCTCCCCTTGCTGTCCTTCACTTTCATTTGCAGTGGCTTGATCTGCTGACTCATTTTCAGATGCCTCATTCACAACCTCTTCAGTTCCATCTGCTGTATTTTCCTCATTCTCTTCTCCATTTGCTTCCCCGTTATTTGCTTCACTTTCATCCGATTCCCCATCACTGGCTTCGTTTTCAATTTCACTTTCTGCCGGCTTTTCCTCCTGCACATTTTCGCCTTTATCCACATCCTGTGTCTTCTTATACAATTCTTTTAGTCCGCTTACTTCAAGCCTGATCTCTGCCTGAAAGTTCTTCTCATCTGTCCACTCAGCACTCTGCTGCAGCAAAACCTCCGGTGCTGCAAGTTCCTGTGCTTCAAATTCTGCCGCAGAAACAGTACAATTTCCCATAATTCCTGCCAGAACGGTTACTACAACCGCTTTTTTTAACTGATTCCATATTCTTTTTTTCATTCTCTTATTCTCCTGAAATTCTTTCTGATTCTACTCTTATAGTCTTTATCCCCTTACTGGTCTCCTAGAGCGTGTTTGAAAAATCATTCCCACAAATTGTGACGCACATCTTGCAGAAAGCCTTTTTCAAACATGCTCTGGGTATTCTGGCATATGATCATCTTTTGAGTGGTTTTACAGACACAGACATACGCATCTCCCCCTCTCTTCTTTAATTCACAATAGCTTGAAATTATCGCACTGATCCGTGCATGAACATTAAGAATTCATTTCTGCAGAATGCAGAAACAGATTTCCCGTTACCTGTCTGTAACGATGTCTTTACTTTATCATGTCTCTGTTACAAAAACAAGACATCACTTTTTCTTTTTCGTTTTTGTTTATAATTCTTTTAGAAATTTACCGTTTCTTTCAGAAATTCGACATACTTTGAACATATTTCTCCCATATAATAGATTTTGGATAGATGAAAAACCACTCTCTATCTCCCCCCTCAAAAAAACACAGCAGCCCTCGCAGAAATGCGGGGGCTGTTTGTTCTTCTGTTTGTTCTTCCTATTTTTCTGTTGCAATTCCTCTGACAGTCTTTTATAATGTAAATTATCTATATGATTGAATGTTTAGACAAAATATTTTCACAACATTAAAGAATCGAGGTATTTCCCATGAGCGAGAAAATTACAGTAGTTGCACTGGGCCACAGAGCATTAGGAACCACCTTGCCAGAGCAGAAAATTGCTACAAAAAAAACAGCAAAAGCGATTGCAGACCTTGTTGAAGCAGGAAACCGTGTGGTAATCTCCCACAGTAATGGTCCACAGGTTGGAATGATCCATACCGCTATGAATGAATTTGGAAAGGCACATCCAGATTATACATTCGCACCTATGTCCGTATGTTCTGCTATGAGCCAGGGCTATATCGGATACGATCTTCAGACAGCAATCCGTTCAGAACTGATTTCCCGTGGTATCTACAAACCTGTAGCAACTATTCTTACACAGGTTGTAATTGATCCATATGATGATGCATTCGCTGAACCGGAGAAGATCATCGGACGTGTACTTACCGAAGAAGAAGCAGAAGCAGAAGAGCATAAAGGAAACTTCGTTACCAAACTTGCGGATGGAACTTACAAAAGAATCGTAGCAGCTCCAAAGCCGCAGAAGATCGTAGAACTTGAAACTATCCGCACACTTGTAGATGCCGGACAGATTGTCATCGCAGCAGGCGGCGGCGGTATCCCGGTTATGGAGCAGGGCATTGATCTCCACGGTGCAAGTGCCATCATCGAGAAAGACCTTGCAAGTGGACTTCTCGCTCAGGAATTACAGGCAGATACTCTGCTGATCCTTACAAGCGTAGAGAAAGTAAGTCTGAACCTTGGTCAGGATAATGAAGAATATCTTGATACTATCTCCGTAGAAGACGCTAAGAAATACATGGATGAAGATCAATTCGCACCAGGTTCCATGCTTCCGAAATTCGAGGCCGGAATTGCCTTCATTGAGAACGGCGAGAACCGCAGAACCATTATCACAGATATCCAGCATGCAAAAGACGGATACTTTGAAAAAACAGGTACTATCATTAAATAATAAGAAAAAGCACAAGTTACCGGATACGGAGTAAACAGTAACGATTGTAAAAGAACTGAATTCCACAGATTCTATAATCTGTGACAATTCAGTTCTTTCTATATAATATCTATAAATACCTAATATCTCTAAATATTTCCAATTGAATCTCAATTTTTTTCTCAGACAGACAAATAAAGACACATAGTACAGCCCTGAACATCACAACTGTAATATGTGTCTCTTTACATTTCTTTATATTTTACATAGATTTACGTTCCGCGATCTCTGCCATCTTCGCTTCATTCAGTCGTGTATCTCCATGCACACGGCTGTAGGAAAGATATCCGTTCATACGGTCGATCTTAGTAAGGTTCTTAGAACCGCAGACCGGGCATACATCCATCTCAAGTTCCTCATGACCACAGTCATCGCAGTAAGCAAGTGAAAGGTTTACACCTTCATAATATCCCAGAGACATCGCTCTGCGGATGAGTGTACGGATTGCCTCACGGTTGTAATCGATTGGGTAACGTACATACTGAATCTTACCACCATTGCAGAGTTCCCAGAAACGTCCCTCCAGATCCTGTTTCTCAATCGGAGTTACGTCCTCTGTTACGTGACAGTGGAAACTGTTGCTTACATATGGACGGTCAGAAACGCCTTTCACAATTCCGTACATCTTGCGGAACTGCTCAACCTGCAGACCACAAAGACTCTCTGCCGGAGTTCCATAAATTGCATACAGATAACCATCCTGTTCCTTGAATTCTTCTACTTTCTTGTTGATATATTTCATAACTTCCAGTGCAAACTGTCCGTCTTCTGCAATAGACTTGCCATTGTAGAGTTCCTGAAGTTCGTTTAAAGCTGTGATTCCAAAAGATGCTGTCATCGGTTTCAGAATCTTGCCAATCTTCTCATTCGGTTTCAGATGTCCGCCGTAGAAACCGCCCTCGCAGTATGCCAGCGGGTTGGTAGATGCTCTCATCTGTCCCAGATAATCATAAGTGCGAATATGAAGATTACGAATCATTTCAAGATAGAAATCCAGTACCTCATAGAAATCTCTGCTCTCTGCTCTCGCTTTCGCAAGGATCATCGGAAGATGAAGACTTACTGCACCAATGTTAAACCTTCCTACAAATACCGGCACATCCTTATCATCTGCAGGGTGCATTCCGCCTCTCTCATACCATGGACTTAAGAAAGCACGGCATCCCATCGGGCTGATTACTTTTCCATACTGCTTGTACATACTGGAAATATAACCTTTTCCAGACATAGACAGCCAGTCCGGATACATGGTCTTGGCAGAACAGTCAACACCTGCCTCAAACACATCCTCACTGATCTTGCCCTTTCCATGGATATTCTCATCATAAAGAAATACGATCTTAGGGAAAAGGACCGGTTTCTTACGGCCTTTCTTGCCCTGGCCACCTTTGTGTACTTCAAGAAGAGAAATACTTGCCATTTTTTCAAAACGACCGGTTCCCAGTCCAAGAGTTACAGTTACGAATGGATAATCCCCTCTGGATGATCCAACGGTATTCAATTTATACTCAATTCCCTGCCATCCCTGATCAAATTCTCTGCGGACTTTATCAAGTGCATACTCAATAGCACGTTCCTCACGTCCTGACCAACTCTCATCTGAGTATTTCAGAAATTCCTGAATATATTTGTCATAGCTCTTCTGCGCATACGGAGCAAGGATCTTATCTACTTCCGGTACTGTAAATCCACCATACTGCTGTGCTGCAGTACTCAGGATAATATCACCCATAACATCAAATGCCGTATCCAGTGTCTTAGGCTCATTGTACCATACATTTCCCATCTCAAATCCGCCGCTCAGTACAGATGCCACATCAAAGAGACAGCAGTTCATGGTATCCAGACGTGCAGACTGATCATGAATATAAATATAACCATCTTTACATGCCTGAAGTTCATTACGGTTCATAAAGAATTTACGATAAAGTTCCTTATTCAGTTCATTAAAGATCAGGCTTCGTTTTGTGGCAACCAGTGCACTGTCTGTATTGGCATTGCTCTTATCACCAATATAACGGATTGCCTGACTCTTGGTATATACATCATCCATCATATGGATAAAATCAAGTTTGTAGTTTCTGTAATCACGATAACTCTTGGCTACAGCCGGATTCACTCTCTCAAGTGCTCCTTCTACAATATTATGCATCTCCTGTATCTGGATTTCATTCTTTCCCAGTGCCTCTGCATGTTCCTCAGCAAACCGACAGATAAATTCATTCTCCTTGTCAGAAAACTTATATAAGATTCTGGCCGCAGACTTGTTTACCGCCGCTACGATCTTCTTCGAATCAAACTCTTCTCTTGTTCCGTCTTTCTTTATTACATATATCATACTTCTTGCTCCCATATACAATATATAGTATTATTTTCTTTCGTTAACCACAATTCATTCTATATGTGGTACGATTAACAAGTATAGCACAGTCTCTGTCAAAAAGAAAGAGGCAAAAAATTATTCGTCATATTGCTGAATTTGATACATTGACAGATAATTATCTTGACCATCCAAAGATACCGCAGATATCTCATCTCCCGTGTGTAATTCTACTTCCTCCTGGTGACCCGCTTCGTCAAATTTTACAGTTTCATCTCTTCCTGAAGAGTTTTTGATTTCCAGAGCAACAGCTTCCCATCGGGCTTCTATCATATATTTCCCTGGCACGATTATAAATTCATATTCCAGATTATCCCCATCTGTGTTGTCATCCTCTGTTACAGCATCTACAGATCCGACAATATAATGCTCTCCGGTGGACATATAATCATCCGGGTCTTTTTCCTTATCATCCTGTTTAGATTTTGCAGCACTGATAGTCTCAGCCCAGTCATCCTTCCAGTCATTCTCTTCTGCCTCATCAGCACCGCTTTCCTCAAAAAAACTGCCAATATCTATCCCCAGTTCGTCATTGATAAATGACTCTATCTGATACCCGATGCTGTCCCAGTTCTCCGCAATCTGACCTGCCGCCACCGTCAGAACCATAACAATGATCCAGAAAACAGCAGATCCTTTCTTACCTTTCTTACCTTTCTTCGTTTTCGTATTCGAAACTGTAGTCTGACCTGTGCTGTAAGCCCGCACTGTCTGTGTATTAGCAGCACGTCCTGCTGCTGTTTTTGTTCCTGTAGTCTGCACTCTTGCAGTCTGCGCTTTTGGCATCTGTGTTCTGGAATTATTTGTTTTTCCCGGTTTCTTCACCGTTTTATTTCTGTCCGGAAGTGGTACTTCGCTCTCCTTCATCGCCTTTCGCACCTTTGCAGAAGCATGACGGTAATGCTCTGACCGGTCCTCATTCAGATGATATAATTCCATATCATTTCTATAAGGCATTCCACAATATTTACATCTGCCGTTTACGATAGGACCATCACAGACCTGACATCTCTTTCCCATATATTGTCCCCCTGCATTTGTTTATATATTCAATTTCATTTATTCTGCTGAATTTATTTTAACATTTTTCCCCAATCTTGCAAAGCAGAAATTGTATTACTGTTCATTCCAAATGAACAGTAATAATTGTCAAATGCTCATTTTCCTGTTATAATAGCGTGGGAAAAGATAATGGATATTCATGCTATAGAATATGCAAATACAGAAATTACAGGAGGAATCCAATAATGGAACAGATTAAAATTCCTGACGGATATCA
This sequence comes from Blautia sp. HCP3S3_D9, assembly GCF_052063845.1. Lineage (NCBI taxonomy): Bacteria > Bacillati > Bacillota > Clostridia > Lachnospirales > Lachnospiraceae > Blautia > Blautia sp. HCP3S3_D9. The sequence continues at coordinate 57,849 of NZ_JBQHWS010000001.1, read as the reverse complement.
GTCAGCTTTAAATCTCCATGATACTCAGATTGCCATTAAGACTGTGAAAGATTTCTTTCAGCAGACACTGGCTCAGAAGCTGAATCTGCTGCGTGTTTCCGCTCCGGTGTTCGTAAACCCGACATCCGGTCTGAACGATAACTTAAACGGTGTAGAGCGTCCGGTAAGCTTTGATATCAAAGGCCAGCCAGAGAATGCAGAGATCGTACATTCTCTCGCCAAATGGAAAAGATACGCATTAAAGAAATATGGCTTTGCTCACGGCGAAGGTCTTTATACAGATATGATTGCGATCAGACGTGACGAAGATCTCGATAACATCCACTCCGTATACGTAGACCAGTGGGACTGGGAGAAGATCATCAACAAAGAAGAACGTAACATGGATACACTGGTATCTACAGTACGTGCTATTTACAGCGTTCTCCGCAAGACTGAGAAATACATGGCAGTTCAGTACGATTACATCGAAGAAATCCTTCCAAGAGAGATTGCTTTCGTAAGCACACAGGAACTCGTTGACATGTATCCGGACCTCACTCCAAAGGAACGTGAATACAAAGTTGTCAAAGAAAAAGGTGCTGTTTTCCTTATGCAGGTTGGTAAGACCTTAAGCAACGGCGAACGTCACGACGGACGTGCTCCGGATTATGATGACTGGGAATTAAACGGTGATATCCTCGTTTACTATCCAGTTCTCGACATCGCACTTGAGCTCTCTTCCATGGGTATCCGTGTTGATGAAGATGCACTTGACAAACAGCTTACTATCGCAGGCTGTGATGACAGACGAGAACTCCCATTCCAGAAAGCTATCCTGAATAAAGAACTTCCATACACAATCGGCGGCGGTATCGGACAGTCCCGTATCTGTATGTTCTTCCTCAGAAAAGCTCACATCGGTGAAGTACATGCTTCCCTGTGGCCAGAAGAAGTAATGAAGGAAGCGGAAGCAAAAGGCGTACAGCTTCTGTAGTCAGATAGTACTTAACACTAACCATATCAATGTAGTGGGGTAAATACGAAAGTGAATATTTTGTTTTTTTTAACACCCAAAAGTGATGTAGCATACATTTTTGAGAACGAAACTCTCCGTCAGACTCTGGAGAAAATGGAGCACAGGAAATTCTCCTGTATTCCTCTTCTGAGTCTGGACGGAAAATATAAAGGAACCATTTCTGAAGGTGATCTGCTCTGGGGAATGAAAACATTAAATGTTCCAAGTCTCAAAGCTTCTGAGAGCATTTCCATTATGGCAATTCCACGCAGAGCCACCTACAAAGCAGTTCACGCAGATTCCGATATGGAAGATCTGCTGGATAAGGCAATTAATCAGAATTACGTTCCTGTTGTCGATGATCAGGGATACTTTATCGGTATTATTACCCGTAAAGAGATTATCAAATACTGCTACAAAGAACTAAAAAAATATGCGGAAGCCTCGAATTCAGAGCCGTCTGATCCCGGTGGAAATTAAATATCGAATATAACAAATACAAAGAGCTGCATCCAAAACGATTTTCTGTCGTTTTTCGGACTACAGCTCTTTTTTTCATTTCTTCATGATTCTCTTTTCTGTGCCAATAATTTTCCAAACAGTGCTGCCAATACCTGCTGAAATAACGTTCCGATCATAACCGGAAACATCACTTCTCCCGGAAAATACGCTGCGGCGATCACCGCTCCTGCGCTGATATTCCGCATTCCAGTCCCATACATCATAGAAACCGCCGTGCTGTGATCCCGTTTGAAAATATAAGCAACCAGCCATCCCAACACGTATCCGGAAGCAGCCAGCACCAGAATTGCCAGTGCTACCTTTACTCTCTGCATATTCATGTCTCGAATATAAGGAGCCACCTTAGAAGAATTTGACGTTACCACAAACATTAACGCCAGTTTGGAAAAAGGCGCCAGTTTTCCCGGCCATGTCTTCATCGCTTTTCCATCCGTAACCTGATTCAGTACCATCGCCGCAACCGCAGGCAGAGCCACCATAAATACCAGTTCTCTCATCATCTTCGTCGAATCCATAGTCACTGCGGAACCCAACAGTATCTGCAAAGTTGCCGGGATCAGAAACGGTGCGAACACAGTATCAACTACCACCAACGATAAAGACAGTGGACTGTTGCCCTCATAGATTGTCACCCACATCAGGCTTACCACGGCCGTCGGAACCGCAAATTCCAGCACCATTCCCGTGATCAGATCCATATTATCTCCAAAGAACAGATAGCCTGCACCACAGGCTGCAACCGGGATCACTACATGAAGCAGAAGCATAATAATGATCAATGGACCCGGATGGCGAAATACATTCGCCACATCCTTAAATCTGGACTTCAGTGCCCCGGAAAATGTTATAAACGCAAACACGGCCGGCACATAAGGCAGACCGCGTTTGGCAATATCTGGAAAGCATACACCCAGTAACAGACAGGTCGGTGTTACCAGTGCCATCCACTTCTCTATAAAACTGTTAAATCTCTTCAGCATCTTATAAAACCTTTGAAAGGAAGTCTTTCAGTCTCTGGTTCTTTGGATTTGCAAAGAACTCTTTCGGCGAATTCTCCTCCTGGATCTTTCCATCATCAATGAAAAGAACTCTGGTTGCTACCTCTCTGGCAAATCCCATCTCATGAGTAACCACAACCATAGTCATACCAGACTGTGCAAGTTCCTTCATCAGTTCCAGAACTTCCCCGACCATCTCAGGGTCAAGTGCAGAAGTCGGCTCATCGAAAAGCATTACATCCGGGTTCATAGCCAAAGAACGTGCAATGGCAATACGCTGTTTCTGTCCTCCGGAAAGCATATCCGGATATGCATTGGCTTTGTCCGGAAGTCCGACACGCGCCAGAAGCTCATCTGCTTTCTTAGATGCTTCGTCCTTTGTCATCAGCTTCAGCTCTACAGGTGCCAGCATAATGTTCTGTTTTACTGTCTTATGCGGAAAAAGATTAAACTGCTGAAATACCATGCCGATTTTCTGACGATGTCTGTTAATGTCAACTTTTGGATCTGTAATATCCGTTCCCTCAAAAAGGATCTGTCCTCCTGTAGGAACTTCCAGAAGGTTTAAAGATCTCAGGAAAGTAGATTTACCGGAACCAGACGGACCGATGATTGCTACTACTTCTCCCTGACAGATATCTGTTGTAATTCCGTCAAGAACCTGATTACTGCCAAAAGCTTTCTTCAGATCTTTGACCTGGATCAGTACATTCTTATCGCTCACTGGTTCTTAATCTCCTTTCCAGTTTATTCATAGCCCAAGTAAGAATTCCAACGATCACAAGATAGATCGCTGCAGCTGCCATCAATGGCCAGAACGCATTGTAGGTACGGCTCTGGATCAGCATCGCACCCTTTGTCAGGTCCATCATACCAATGTAACCGATGATAGATGTCTCTTTGATCAGCACGATAAATTCATTTACCAGTGCAGGAAGTACATTCTTAAATGCCTGTGGGATAATGATCAGACGCATGGTCTGGCTGAAATTCAGTCCAAGGCTTCGTCCTGCTTCTGTCTGTCCCTGGTCAATAGACATGATACCGGAACGGACGATCTCAGCTACGTAAGCACCGGAGTTGATACCGAAAGCAAGACCGCCTACGATGATCTTATTAACGCTTACAGAACCAAAGATTACAAAGTTCATGATCAGTAGCTGGATCATGGTTGGTGTTCCACGGATCACGGTCAGGTAAACTCTGCAGATCGCATTGAGGATCTTAAAGGAGCCTGACTTATCATGAGCGGAACGGATGATCGCTACAAGGAAACCGATGATCAGACCTACAACTACCGCAAATAACGTGATAATAAGGGTTGTTTTCAGACCATCCAGAAGCCAGAGATAGCGGTCATCTTTAATAAAATTCAGATAAAAATCTTCTTTTACACTCGCTAAAATCATAGGATTATTCATAAAAACCTCTGTCTCGAAAAGAGAGCTGTTGGCAGATCGTCAACAGCTCTGTTGTATTGTTCTTTTTATTTCGGATATCACAGGTTTCAGTTACAAAGCTCTTGTCATACAAGCATAAGCAATCTTTGTTCTTTACACCCCTGGTATCAATTATTTCCTTACAATTATTTCTTTACAATGATAACCTGGCTTGCATCTGCATATGTATCTGTAAAGTCAACGCTTGATTTACGGTCTTCTGTTACAGTCATACCAGCTGCACCGAAGTCTGCTTTACCGGACTGTACTGCCGGGAGAATGGAGTCAAATTCCATATCTTCGATCTTCAGTTCATATCCAAGTTTGTCACAGATTGCCTGAGCGATGTCTGCATCGATGCCTACGATATCATCACCTTCATGATATTCATATGGCTCGAACTCAGCGTTAGTAGCCATTACCAGTGTTCCGTTAGAACGGTCAACATCTTCCGGAGATTCATATGGAGAGTTGCCTGCATCTTCACCGATATAATTGCTCATGATGCTGTCAATTGTTCCATCATCTTTCAGTTCTTTCAGAGCTCCGTTGATCTTGTCAAGAAGTTCGTCATTGCCTTTCTTTAAACAGATTGCATATTCCTCCTGCTCGAATGGCTCATCCAGGATCTTAAGGTCATCGTTATTCTCAACGAATTTCTGGGCCGGCTGTGAATCAATGATCACACAGTCAATCTGACCTGCTTTTAATGCCTGAACAGCTTCACTTCCTTTATTGTAACGTTCTACTGTGGAGCCGTCTTTCTCGTACTCAGATGCATCAAGGTCACCTGTTGTGCCAAGCTGAACACCGATTGTTGCTCCTGCAAGGTCGTCCTTAGATTCAACTTTCTGAGCTGCGGATACGCTTCCTGCCATGGAAACTACCATGATCGCACTGAGTGCAAGGGTTGCAAATCTCTTCTGATCTTTCATCTTTCTTCCTCCTCGCATCCGAAAGTATAGATACTGCTGCTGTTTTCTCTGTTACGTACAGCAGCGTATAATTATGCGTTTCGGCTGTATATTTTTGTTTATAATTTTAACATACTTTCAATAAAATGCAAGGTTAAACTTGAACCCCTGGCATAATTTCCATATAATATACGAAGTAAAACGTGTATAACAGAAATAATTTCCATATAATGTATAATAAAAACACGTTCGTATTGAGATTTTCTTTTATTTTCACTTTTTCATAACATTTATCCTTTATAGTAACATGTGTTGAGAAATCAAGCGAAAATAAGAGGTGTATAAATACAATTTTAAATAAGGAGGACTTGCTGATGAAATTCACTAAGATGCACGGCATTGGAAATGATTATGTATATGTAAACTGTTTTGAGGAAACTGTGGAGAATCCTTCTGCAGTAGCCAGATATGTCAGTGACCGCCATTTCGGGATCGGTTCCGATGGCCTAATCCTGATCAAACCGTCAGATGTAGCTGACTGTGAGATGGATATGTATAACCTGGATGGTTCTCAGGGTGCCATGTGTGGAAACGGCATCCGCTGCGTTGCCAAATACGCATATGACTACGGCATCGTAAATAAGGAACACATCTCCGTTGCAACCAAGAGCGGAATTAAATATCTGGATCTCACAGTAGAGAATGGAAAAGTATCTAAAGTAAAAGTTAATATGGGTTCCCCTATCCTTACTGCCAGACAGATCCCGGTAGTCTCCGAGAAGGAGGAAGTTATCAACGAACCACTCAAAGTTAATGGCGAAACCTACTATATTACAGCAGTTTCCATGGGAAATCCTCATGCAATCGTATATATGACAGATATCGACAATCTGGAAATCGAGAAGATTGGTCCTTCCTTTGAGAATCATGTTGCATTCCCTGACCGTGTGAACACAGAATTTGTAGAAGTAATCGATAAACATACAGTAAAAATGCGTGTATGGGAACGTGGTTCCGGAGAAACGCTTGCATGCGGCACCGGTGCATGTGCAGTTGCAGTTGCTTCTATTTTAAATGGACATGTAGATGGCGACAAGCCTGTTACAGTAAAGCTTCTCGGCGGTGACCTGCAGATCTTCTGGAACAGACAGGAAAACCTGGTCTACATGACCGGTCCGGCAGCTACTGTCTTTGACGGAGAGATTGATGTCAGCTTTCTGAAATAAGAATCGTCAGAGGATACTCTTACTGCACGAATATAAGATCACGCCAAAAATATTACATAATAAAATTTCACAAAAGCATACAAAAACGGATATATGTCATCATGGCACATATCCGTTTTCATTATACAACCGAATTCGGGCAAAATATACCGCAAATTGGGGCGTGCAGATTGCAGGAATGATTTTTCAAACACGCTCTAGGATTATCCACACTTACATGGCAAATTCCAGTATTCTTTCCACAATAAAGACTGCCGCACATGCGAATAACGCAACTGTCAGAAGACTCTTCTCCATATACGCTGCGATCAATGCTACCACAAATCCCACTGCTGCGGAGATCACGCTGTCCGTAGCAAAAAGGATTGCAGGAAATGTCATCGCTGCCAGACATGCATACGGCACATAATACAGAAATGATTTGATAAACGGGCTGGTAATTTCTTTTCTGGAAAGAGCCAGTGGAAGCATACGGATCAGATAAGTAACTGCCGCCATTACCAGAATATAGATATAAATGTTATGATTCATGAGCTCTCTCCTCCTCTTTCTCTTTTTCGATTGGGCAGAAATAAGCGGCTGCTCCTGCCACGATCAGTGTTGTAATAATAATCACAAAACCGGAAGAAACTTTTGACAGTAATGGAATCACCTTAAATAACGTACTGATCACCATTGCTGCCACAACTACAGCAAGTACTGCCTTATTCTTCTTTGCAGGAGGAATAATAATTGCAAGGAACATTCCATAAATTGCCACACTCAGTGCACTCATCATGAAATCAGGAAGAATATTTCCGGAAATTGCTCCTGTCAGAGTTCCCAGCACCCATCCCGGGATAGCCACACACATGGCTCCATAATTATAAAAAGCACTTACCTTTCCCGGCTGGCTGGCACTGATACCAAAAATCTCGTCTGTGACACCAAATGCCGCTATATAACGGTGAACCGGCGCTTCATCTCTTCTGAATTTCTGTGCAAGAGAAAAGGACATCAGACAATACCGCAGATTGATGATCAGCTGTGTCAGCGCCATTTCCCAGTATGAACCTCCCATTACCATAATATCAAGTCCGGCAAACTGACCCGCTGATGTTACGTTTGTCAGCGAGATCAGCACTGCCTGCCAGATACTTAATCCGTTCGCAACTGCCATCATACCAAACGTAAATGATACGGCAAAATATCCCAGACCGATTGGGACACCGTCCTTCATACCCTTCCTAAAACTTTCACTCCTCATTGTTTCTCTCCTCCTGTCACATTTTTGTGAACCTTTTATCCTGGTGTGCCACTCACTTATCTGCGAATCCAATTGCACAGCAAAAAAAACTCAGCATAGCAAGACTTATGAACGCAGATAACCCGGAGGACACATTCCTGGCCTCCGGGTTGCAATCAGGACTCCCTGATTTTCTTTATCGCATATGCATAAATTCTTTTATATGTTCTCATGGAATAATGCAGACCATCATCTGTATAATTTCTAAATTCGCATTTGCTTGTATAGCCACAGCGCATCAGATAAGAATAACTGTTGATCCAGGTAAAATTACCGTTCAGCGTCTTCTTCAGCCTGTTATTAAAGCCACGGATCTCCGATTCCTTTCTCGTAGGCTTCATTGCTGTATTACACGGATTAACCGACATATAAAACAGCTCACAGTTTCTGGTCGTCAGCTTTCTGGATAATCCGTTCATATAAGATGCATACTCTGTAGAAACAGTGTCATAGCTGATTCCGTTTCCATTCCGGTGGATCAGATCATTTACTCCCAGATTAAAAATAACAGCAATTGGTCTGGTGCTGTCATCTTCCTTATTTATCTCCTGAAGTAAAAGCTTCTCCCCTTCGTTCTTCATCCAGGAAAGTCCTTCACCACTCTTGCATACAAATCCTACTTTATCAAAAAGCCTGGAACCACATTGTTTCTGCAAAGTACTCCGAAGCATTGCTGTACGTGAATCTCCCACAAAGATGATCTTTTCATATTTGTCCACGCTGTCTGCGAGATTACCTGTATAAATATCCGGTTCCTGGTTCCATTTGTATTTCACAGGATAGAGATGATCATTTTTCGTTACTTTCAGTCTCTCATATGCCTGATACATTGGATTACACTGCTGATTCTTAATGGTCGACCATCCCATAAAAGTATATCCGTTTCCGTTCACATCTCCCGGAAGAATAATAGTATTTCCGAAAGTTACGGTCTTCTTTACCGTTCCCCTCGATGTCTCTATGGTAACTGTTTTCTTAACTACTTTCTTTGTTGTCTTACTTCCCGATGTTGTCGCTGCCCACGTCATAGATGGAGCAATCATAAGCATTAACATGCACGTCAGCAGAATATACAGAATTTTCCTTCCCCGCATGTTCTTCTCCTGTCTCGTCATTGCAGTTCTCCCTGTTGCTGTTTCCTCTGTCTTCAGCAAACTCTTTTCTTATCTCTGTCGTATGGTACGATACACATATCATACTCTTTCCAAGTTTACATCATCTGTCAGAAACAGTCAACTGTCTGCGGCAACAATTATTCCTCAAATTTATTTTTGCACTCTTTGCACACTCCATACAGAATGGAATTCTTACACTGCAATGTGAATCCATGACTCTCTTCAATATGATGAGAAATCTCTTCCATAAAATGGCATTCCAGATGAATAATCCTGCCGCATTTCACACATTTCAGATGCAGATGCTGCTCGCATCCACGTCCGGGCTCCACATACTGATAGGCGGCCTGACATCCTTTCTCTGCCACGTATTTGATCACTGTGCCATCCTTTGCCAGCTTGTCCAGATAGCGATAAATAGTTGTGATATTCACCTCGCTGTCATGAGCTTTCAGATATTCATCCACATCTGCTGCTGTCACAGTATGATCATTACTATTCTTCAAATATTCAAGTATTTTCCTGCGGCTTGCTGTCGCATAACTGCTTCCCGCCATAATTTTCCGTATTTCCTCCTGCAAATATTACTATTCACGTCACGTCGTTCTCGGTAACCTGAAATTACTTTTTGTTTGTTATTGTCAGGTAGCTTCTGGTTAAAATACAATTCCTGTCAGTTCAATGATAATACCCCAGAATACCCCCAGTCCATAAAGTAATCCAATAATCCTGAAGTTCTGCTTTCTGTCATGATTCAGACGAAACAGGATCAGAAGACCAACTCCTGCATTTACCAACAGTCCTGCCATCATAGCACCTGCTCCGATAATATGCTCCAGATATAACTGGGTGATCACAACGGAAGAAGCACAGTTCGGAATCAGTCCTACAAGAGCCGCGATCAGTTCACCAACTATTGGTGTTCCCGTAAAAAGTCCTGCCAGTGTCTCTTCTCCCACTAATCCAATGATAATATTTAAAGCCAGAGAAATCAAGAAAATATACACAAAAACATGCAGTGTATGAGTAAGTGCTGAGGAAAGCAGTCCATGTTCACAATTACATCTCTCCTCTTCACAGATCTCATGAATATCCATTTCCTTCTCCTGTTTCTTCAGAACATGTGTATAAACATATTCCACCACAAGACCTGAAATAATTCCGATCGCCGCCTTACATACCAGAATTTTAATAATTGTAGCGGCAGGTACTGCATTAGAAATCATGATTGGAAACATTTCATCAGAAGTAGATAAATATACAGCGATCAGTGTTCCCACTGTAATTACACGCCCTGTGAAAAGGCTGGACGCAGCTGCTGAGAAACCACACTGCGGAATCACACCCAGAAGTCCGCCCCATACAGGTCCCAGTTTTCCTGCTGTGCGGATCGTATTCCTCGCTGCAGAACCAGTCTTGTGCTCCAACCACTCCATAAATAAATACGTAAGAAAAAGAAACGGCAACAGCTTAATGCTGTCAATTACTGAATCTATAATAATCTCTGTCATATGAACCTCCCTGTATTTCCTGACCGATCACATATTTGCAACTTATTTACATTTGCATTCTGTTTGTATTTGCAAGTTATTTGCATTTCTGTATTATAACGCATTCTTAGCATTTGTCAAGACACAAAAAGACCATTTTCCGGATGATTGGGGGAATACCGGAAAATGGTCTTCTATGCAATAATAAAGGAGGTTATACTTTTATAAATTATTCAGCTACTGCTTTAAATGCTTCGTCAAGGTCCTGAATGATATCATCAATATTCTCAGTACCAATAGAGAGACGGATTGTGTTTGGTTTGATGCCCTGGTCAAGAAGTTCTTCTTCTGTGCACTGGCTGTGTGTTGTTGTAGCCGGATGGATAACAAGAGATTTAACATCAGCTACGTTAGCAAGCAGTGAGAACAGTTCAAGGTTATCAATAAAGTCTTTTGCTTTCTGTGCATCACCCTTGATTTCAAATGTAAAGATAGAACCGCCGCCGTTCGGGAAGTATTTCTTGTAAAGTTCCTGCTGGCTTGGATCTGTGGATACAGATGGATGATGAACTTTCTCTACCTGTGGGTGGTTGTTTAAGTACTGAACTACTTTCAGTGCGTTCTCTACATGACGTTCTACACGGAGAGACAGTGTTTCAAGTCCCTGAAGGAAGATGAATGAGCTTACAGGAGAGATTGTTGCACCTGTGTCACGAAGAAGGATTGCACGAATCTTTGTAACAAATGCAGCCGGTCCGCAAGCTTTTGTAAAGCTTACACCATGATGGCTTGGATTTGGCTCTGTCAGAGATGCAAATTTACCAGATGCTTCCCAGTCAAATTTGCCACCTTCTACGATAACACCACCAATTGTTGTTCCATGTCCGCCAATGAACTTAGTTGCAGAATGAACAACGATATCTGCACCATATTCGATTGGTCTTACAAGGTAAGGTGTTGCAAATGTGTTATCTACAACAAGCGGGATTTTATGTGCATGAGCGATCTTTGCAATAGCTTCAATATCAACTACATCAGAGTTCGGGTTTCCAAGTGTTTCAATGTAAACAGCTTTTGTGTTGTCCTGGATTGCATTCTCTACTTCTTCAAGGTTGAATACATCAACAAATGTTGTTGTAATTCCGTAAGCCGGAAGTGTATGCTCAAGAAGGTTTGTTGTTCCACCGTAGATGTTCTTAGCTGCTACGATGTGATCGCCCTGCTGTGCAAGGTTCTCAATTGTGTATGTGATTGCTGCTGCACCGGATGCTACTGCAAGTGCTGCGGAACCACCTTCAAGTGCTGCAATTCTCTTCTCGAATACATCTTCTGTCGGGTTTGTCAGACGTCCGTAGATATTACCTGCATCTGCAGGTCCGAAACGAGCGGCTGCGTGATCGCAGTTTCTGAATACGTAGGAAGATGTCTGGTAGATCGGTACTGCTCTTGCATCTGTAACTGGATCCGGGCTTTCCTGTCCTACGTGAAGCTGTAATGTTTCAAATTTGAAATTTCTGTCTTTTCTTGCGATTTTTTTACTCATGTGTCTGTCCTCATCTTTCTTTCGATTTATGATAATAGTCTTAATTTCTGATATGTTGCTTTCACCTGCCTGCGTTTCATCTGGCAGTTGGTGTTTCTTATTCTCATAAGAAATAATTGCAATTTTTATATTGTAAGTTTAACTCCTGTATTCCATGTTCTGTCTTCAGATCATTAACACAGACACATTCGTTTCTCTTCTATACAAATTAGATTCTGGCTCTTTAATACCCTCATTTCTAAGCCTCTTCTCTTTCTACGTATTTCATATCTGTTTGATATGATTTAGCATAGTTGTATATTATCACTCCATTCCTAGTATGTCAATAGGAAAACGAAAGATTTTTCTCAATAACCTTATCTTAGAATTTTATAACTTTTAATAGTTAATAACTATATGTTCACAATCCAAAATCACATAAGTTACTTCACATCAGAACTTCATAACAGAACAATTCGTAAATGCAAAATCAGGGACAGTCTAACTTCTGCCCCTGACTTTAATTTTATATTCATTTAATGCAGCTCTCAATCACGCCGCCGCCTACAACAATATCTCCATCATACAGAACAACTGCCTGTCCTCTTGTAATGGCTCTCTGTGGCTTATCAAAGCGTACATGCAGAACACCATCCTCAGTCTGCCATGCCACCGCATCCTGTTCCGAATGACGGTAACGGATCTTTGCTTTCAATCTCATTGGCTCTCTGAGAGATTCGCAGGAAATCAGATTTACTTTTTCAGCTGTCAGTTCTGTATGGAAAAGATCCTCGTTACTTCCCAGCACTACCTGATTTGTTTTCGGGGAAATATCACAAACGTACAGTCTGGCTGCCGCCGGAATTCCCAGACCACGTCTCTGGCCAAGTGTATAGTGAATGATTCCTTTATGTTTGCCAAGGACATTTCCTTCCATATCTACAAAATCACCCGGTTTAGATTTACGTCCTGTGTACTGCTCAATAAACTTCGCATAATCTCCGTCTGGAACGAAGCAGATATCCTGGCTGTCATGCTTTCTGGCATTGACAAAGCCGTGTTCCTCTGCGATCTCACGTACCTGTGTCTTGCGCAGTCCACCTAAGGGCAGTGAAATATGTGCCAGCTGCTCCTGTGTGAGCATATACAGCACATAACTCTGATCCTTCGTATCGTCTACCGCTTTCTTTAATAAATAACGGCCTCGTTCCTCATCATATTCCACACGGGCATAATGACCGGTTACGATATAATCATACTCCAGCTCTTTCATCCTCTGAAACATTTTGTCAAATTTCAGATAACGGTTACAGTCGATGCATGGATTCGGAGTACATCCATGCTCATAGGCATCCACAAAACGGTCCATCACGTCTTCTTTGAATCTTTCAGAGAAATTAAAGACATAATATTTGATTCCCATTCTGTAACATACACTTCGTGCATCCTCCACATCATCCAGAGAACAGCATGTCTTTTCTCTTTTAATTCCAACATCCTCATTGTGGAACAGTTTCATAGTTGCTCCGATACATTCATCACCGGACTCTTTTGTCAGAAGAGCAGCTACAGAACTGTCAACTCCGCCGCTCATTGCTATAATAGCTTTTTTCATATTTTCATTCCATCCTATCTTAGTAAATCAGCAAAACGATACTAACCTTCGTTCTGCTACTTGTTTATAATCAAACAACTTGTTGGTACACTAGTACATCACATTAGCCTGTCTGATTAAAGGTTATTGTGAAAAACATTCCTGAAAGTTATTCTCTAAAATTATCGTTAAGAGTTATCCTCAAGATTAACATAGCTATTTTATCACATTAGGGCAACGTAAAAAAAGCCCCTTTCAGGGCTTTTTTATATTGCATTGCTGTTTTTATACAAATAATGGTGTGGAATAGTAACGGTCTCCAGAGTCTGGAAGAAGTGCTACGATTGTCTTACCTTTATTCTCCGGTCTCTTGGCAAGTTCAATTGCTGCATAGAGAGCTGCACCTGAAGAAATACCCACCAGAATACCTTCATGTTTTGCAATAAGTTTACCTGTTGCAAATGCATCCTCGTTCTCTACAGGGATGATTTCATTATAAACTTCCGTATTCAATGCTTTCGGTACAAATCCGGCACCGATACCCTGAATCTTATGCGGGCCGCTCTTGCCCTGAGAAAGTACAGGAGAAGTTGCAGGCTCTACTGCTACTACTTTTACATCCGGGTTCTGGGATTTCAGATATTCTCCAACACCTGTGATTGTTCCACCTGTACCAACACCTGCTACAAAGATATCTACCTGTCCGTCTGTGTCTCTCCAGATTTCCGGACCTGTAGTTTTTCTGTGAATTGCAGGGTTTGCAGGATTCTCAAACTGCCCCGGAATGAAGCTGTTCTCATATTCTGCTGCCAGTTCTTTCGCTTTGGCAATTGCACCGTTCATACCTTTGGTTCCATCTGTTAATATGATCTCTGCACCATATGCTTTCAGAATATTTCTTCTCTCAACACTCATTGTTTCCGGCATAGTAAGGATTACTCTGTATCCTTTGATCGCTGCAAGAGAGGCAAGACCGATTCCTGTATTTCCTGATGTTGGCTCGATAATAACTGCTCCAGGTTTCAGAACACCCTTCTCCTCTGCATCTTCGATCATGCTGAGTGCAATACGGTCTTTGGCACTTCCTGCCGGGTTAAAATACTCAAGCTTCACAAGCACTTTGGCTTCCAGTCCAAGATCTTTTTCAATATTTCCAACCTCAAGGAGAGGTGTGTTTCCAACTAATTCTGCTGCATTCTTATAAATCTTTGCCATGAGTTCGTCCTCCTTATTTCATACTAAATATATATGAATTATATGTTATGTATATAATATGATATAAACAGGCTATTGTCAAGAGGTAAATTTAAAAAATACGATCTGAAAAAAAACAGTTCTGCAACTCATTTACAAGTCGCAGAACTGTCAGTTCAACTGATAAAGCTATCCGATATAAATTTTACTCCACTCATTTTTATCAGTTATTTATGTTTTCTCTTTCTTACCGTTACTGTTGCAATGATCAGTGCGGATGCTGCAAGCAGCAATATCATTACCATAACCGGTGTATTATCGCCGGTCTTAACAGGAGTTATGGAAGTTCCTGCTTCAAGTTCTTCCTTTACCTGTTCAAAAGTCAGCAGTGTTTCTGCTGTCTGATTCTGAAAGTTATCTGGTACTGTATTATTTTGGTTGTTTTCCGGAGCAGGATCTGTTTCTTCATTCGATGTTGTAAATGGGTTTTCATCTTCGTTCGGTGTTTCTTCTCCATCTGATAGAATTGGATTCATAGGATCCACAATTGGATTTGCCCCGGGATTATTGCCATTGTCTCCTGAAGTGTCTCTTCCTTCTGTATCCTCTCCGCCATTTTCTTCATCACCTTCGTTATCCCCCTGCTCAGTGTCCCCATCTTCTTCTGATTCTTCACCTTCCAGATCGTCAGAAATTCCATCTTCTGACAACAGATCACTTTCATCTTCTGACTGTGCGTTAAATGCTAACTTCTCATTATTTTCCTACTCAAACACTTAAAACTCTGATAAATACTGAGTTGTTCGTAATTTTGTTGGTGGATAAATGAGTAGGTATGTTTACTTAGCAAAAAACTTTAAAACCTTTTGTTTTAGCTAATAACAGGGTGTGAGTAGGAAAAAAATGGGAAGTTAGCAATAAAAGTAACACTTTCAATTATCTCAGCAGCATTTTCCTGTGCCGCGGTCAGGGTTCCGCTTTGTCCTAACGTCATCGACGCCGCCAGCATGATCGCCAGCAATTTCTTTCCTCTTTTTCTCATATTTCTCACTTTCTAAGACCTTTTTTTCTTTATTATATCAATACTTTTTCTCAGTATCGGTGGATTTATTTTTTAGAAGGTGGATTATTTTTAGATTTCACATAATCTTTCAGCAGAATTTTCCTATTAGATGTGAATCGACAAAAAACGCCGGATAACTTTTCAGTCATCCGACGTATCTTTTCTATATTGGATAATTCGCAGAATAAAGCGGATAAAATCATCCTCTTCGCTACACGGCTCTATCCCGAATAATTGCTCTGCAGTTTATCAGGAGAAGCTTGCACTCCTCCTAATACAAACAATTCCCCTGCTTATTGCTTTTTGTAATGAAAGCAGAGGACTTGCTTAATGTAGTTAGATCACATAGTCATTTCCCATCTGTTCATACCAGTCCTTGAGATCCTGGAGTGTTACCTTATCGAGTACTCCTTCGATAGCATCATCCAGCATTTCCCACAGGCGAAGTGTTACGCACTCTCCAGCTCTGGCACACTGATTGGGGTCATCTTCCAGACAGGCTACCGGCTTCATACTACCTTCTGTCAGACGTAGAATGCTTCCTACGGTGTAAGTCTGCGGTTCTCTTGCAAGCATATAACCACCCTGAGCACCTCTTAAGCTCCTTACATATCCCGCTTTCTTTAATGATGAAATAATCTGCTCCAGATATTTCTCGGAAATTCCCTGCCTTGCAGCAATATCTTTAATCTTGACCAGCTCACCAGTGTTGTGTATTGCAAGGTCAAGCATTAATCTTAACGCATATCTTCCCTTGGTAGAAATCTGCATCTCTCAAAATCCTCCTGACTTCATGTCCTCTCAGCATCTCTGCTCTCTATTTAGAAATTTTTCCTATTATCACCTAGCCTTATTATATAGTATTCCTAGTTAGTTAGTCAAGATATATTTTTATTTCCTATATGAATATAGTGAAATAAGGGTTACTGTTCACTCCGATACTCTGATGCAATTCTGCCACAGTATGATTTTCAGGGAGTGATTTTATGTTACTGGAATATTACGGAGTAATTTCCTGTGACATAAAAACAAAAAATCACAGGAGCCTGTGAATTCTTCGATTTCTCCCCACAAGCCCTGTGATTATTTTCTCACTCTATGCGATAAATATTCTGCCCTTTATTATTTCTCCAGTTCATCTGCTGTAGAGAATACTTTGAATCCATTATTCTTAAGAACGCTTTCTGTCACTGCGATATCCTCAGAATGCAGGATCACTACTGGTCTGATATCTTTTCTGTGGAATGAAGTATAGATGTAATCAAGGCTTACGTTGCTGTCAGCCATGATCTTCAAAAGTTCATCCAGACCACCAACCTGATCTTTCATATCTACTACGATTGCCTGTGTAATACGATTCATATATCCTCTCTGATTCAAAATCATCTCCGCTTTATCCGGGTTATCGCAGATCATACGGAAGATTGCAAATTCCGGAGCATCAAAGCATGCAAAACCATAAATATTAATATCATTATCTGCAAGCATACCAGTTACTCTCTTCAGACTTCCTGCTTTATTTTCTACGAATACAATATTCTGTTTCACCATCTCTTTTTATCCTCCAAAAACTTTAATTAATCTTGATATTTCAGCTCTTTTTATAGTGCTCATAACATTCTGTACTCATTATAGCATCTTACAAAGGAAATGAAAATCCCCTTTCCTGCTGGTATTTTATCAATTCCTGACGCAAAACAAACGCCGGAACATCAAGTCCGGCGTTTGTACACATTATCTTTCTATTTATAACTCTTCATCCACATATCTCTGAATATTAGACGCATTTACATACTTCGTCATATGCTCACCATCAGTAATGACCAGAGTCGGAGCCTGCATGATTCCGAATTCCTTTGCCATCTCCGGATTCTTCTCTGCATCGATGATCTCCAGTTCCTCGCCTTCCAGCATCTTCTTTGCCATCTTGCAATTCGGGCAGGTACTGGTTGTAAACAGATATTTACGAGAGGTCACCGGCTCAATTTTTACATCATCCTTAGTCATCGTAACTACGCTTGTGTGTACCGGCTGCATCTTCTTGATATCTGAATGCATCACATCATAAAGTGTACGGTTCTTGTACTCCTGCGCCTTACCATCGTTCCAGTTCTGAACCGGTCTGTAATATCCGGTGATACGACTGTAAACTTCTGCCTTCTTGCCACATTTCGGACAGGTAAAGTGCTCTCCGCTGATATATCCATGTTCTTTACATACAGAATATGTCGGAGAAATGGTATAATATGGAAGTTTATAGTTCTCTGCGATCTTACGTACCAGAGCTGCTGCTGCCTTCCAGTCAGGAAGCTTCTCACCGATAAATGCATGGAATACTGTACCTGAAGTATACAGTGTCTGCAGATCATCCTGAATATCCAGTGCATCAAAAATATCTGTCGTATATTCAACCGGAAGATGAGAACTGTTTGTATAGTAAGGAGTATCTCCCTTCTTACCTGCAGTCTTAATATCCGGCCAGCGCTTTCTGTCATGTTTCGCCAGACGATATGCTGTAGACTCAGCAGGGGTTGCCTCCAGATTAAAGAGCTCGCCTTCATATTTCACCTGGTAATCAGACAGACGCTCTCTCATGTGTTCCAGAACCTCTTTGGTAAACTTCTGAGTTCTCTCATCGGACATGTCCCCACCTAACCAGCGTGCATTCAGTCCAACCTCATTCATACCAACCAGACCGATGGTTGAGAAATGATTGGAAAAGCTTCCCAGATATCTCTTAGTATACGGATATAATCCCTCATCCAGCAGCTTGCCGATAACTTCTCTCTTAATATGCAGAGAACGTGCGGAAATATCCATCAAACGATCCAGACGATTATAAAATTCTTCCGGTGTCTTAGAAAGATATGCGATACGTGGCATATTGATGGTTACAACACCCACAGAACCAGTGCTCTCTCCTGATCCGAAGAATCCGCCGCTTTTCTTACGAAGCTCTCTTAAGTCCAGACGCAGACGGCAACACATGCTTCGGATATCGCTCGGTTTCATATCACTGTTAATATAGTTTGAGAAATATGGCGTTCCATATTTGGATGTCATCTCAAAGAGGAGACGATTGTTCTCTGTGTCAGACCAGTCGAACTCTTTTGTAATGGAATAGGTCGGGATTGGATACTGGAATCCCCGTCCATTGGCATCACCCTCGATCATTGTCTCGATGAATGCCTTATTGATCATATCCATCTCTTTCTTGCAATCCTTATACTTGAAGTCCATGTTCTTACCGCCAACGATTGCAGGAAGTTCTGCAAGGTCGTCCGGCACGGTCCAGTCAAGTGTAATATTGGAAAACGGCGCCTGTGTTCCCCATCTGCTCGGTGTATTCACTCCATAGATAAAGGATTCAATGCATTTCTTCACTTCCGGATAGCTTAAATTGTCTGCTTTGACAAAAGGTGCCAGGTATGTGTCAAAGGAAGAGAAAGCCTGAGCGCCTGCCCATTCATTCTGCATGATTCCAAGGAAATTTACCATCTGATTGCAAAGAACGCTTAAGTGCTTTGCAGGGGAAGAAGTAATCTTGCCTTCAATACCGCCAAGTCCCTCCTGGATCAACTGTTTTAATGACCATCCTGCACAATATCCGGTCAGCATGGACAGATCGTGAATGTGAATGTCTGCATTTCTGTGTGCATCTGCGATCTCATTATCATAGATCTCAGACAGCCAGTAATTCGCGGTTACTGCTCCGGAGTTGCTCAAGATCAGACCACCAACGGAATAAGTAACTGTAGAGTTCTCTTTTACACGCCAGTCTTCAACCTTTACATAGCTGTTGACGATCTCTTTATAATCGAGGATTGTAGATTTCATGTTGCGGACTTTCTCTCTCTGCTTGCGGTAAAGAATATATGCCTTGGCTACATCTGCATATCCTGCCTGGATCAGTACGTTCTCTACACTGTCCTGAATTTCCTCTACTGTAATCTTATTGTCGGAAATCTTCTTCTGAAAATCAGAAGTAACACGAAGTCCCAGAAGATCGATCATCTCTTCGCTGTAATTCTTCTCTTTCGCATCAAAAGCTTTATGGATGGCTGCAGTGATCTTGCCGATCTTAAACTCATCCAATTCGCCGTCACGTTTTACTACCTGAAACATATTAATGCCCCCATCTTCTCTTGTTCGTATGTCCTGTCAAGGACACTGCCGCCTACCGTTCACTCTGCGTCCGGTAAACGCTGTAGGTCTATTGTAGCAGAGTATCTATCTTTCGTCAACACAGAAAAACACCACATAATGTTCCTCAATTTCTCAAAAGGCACAATATATGGTGTTTTTTTGCGTTTTTATTTTTTCTGTACAGGACAATATTTCTGTAAAAAAATACTATTTTTTCTGAAAATCTGCAATTTATCACAAGACTATCCGGCAGATTTTTTATAGCGGTATTATAACATAATTTGCCCATAAGTAAACATATGTTCTTTTTTATACAACTTTCGCATAGATTTCTTTCGGCACTCTTGCCTTTACAGCAATCCCTGCTTCTGTATATTCTTCTGAGATCAACTGTCCATATTCACGGATAAGTTGAATCTTTCCGGCCTCCTGATATGGAAAAAGACGCTCTACATAGATCTGCTCTTCCGACAAAAGCTTCTCCAGAAGATTATTTAAATCATCCAGCCCCTGCCCTGTTTTCGCAGAAATCTTCAATGTATAATCGGACTTAAAATCTCTCAGTACAAATGCCCCCGGTGCATCCTGCTTATTAAAAAGTGTGATAATCTTCTTTCCCATCACACCAAGCTCCCGCAGTGTCTCATATACGACATGCATCTGCATTTCTGCCTGCGGATTCGAAGAATCTACCACATGAATGATATAATCTGCATATTTTGCTTCTTCCAGGGTACTCTTAAATGCTTCTACAAGATGATGCGGCAGTTTATGGATAAATCCTACCGTATCTGTCAGCAGAATCTGCTGTCCATCCTTCAGATTGAGAAGTCTGGTTGTCGGATCCAGGGTCGCAAACAATTTATCCTCTGACAGAACATCAGAACCTGTCAGTTTATTTAACAGAGTAGACTTTCCTGCATTGGTATATCCTACAATAGCTGCCGTCTTCATATTTCCTCTTGCACGACTTGAACGGATCAGCTCTCTGTGCTTCTCTACCTGTGTAAGCTCCTGCTTCAATGCAGAAATTCTGGTACGAATCAGACGACGGTCTGTTTCCAGTTTCTTCTCTCCGGGACCCCTTGTTCCAATTCCACCGCCCAGACGTGACAAAGATTCTCTTAATCCAACCAGACGGGCTGCTCTGTAACGGAGCTGTGCAAGCTCTACCTGTATCTTACCTTCACTCGTAATCGCACGTGCCGCAAAAATATCCAGGATCAGCAATGTTCTGTCCATTACTTTACAGTCCAGCTCGCGTTCCAGATTATTGAGCTGTGCAGGAGAAAGCTCATCATCACAGATGATACCAGTTGCATCCATGGCATATACCATTGCACGCACTTCCTCGATTTTACCTTTTCCAATATAGGTTCCCGGATGTACGGCTTCACGATTCTGTATGATCTTTCCCACAGTGACAGCCCCGGCTGTTGAGGCAAGCTCTTCAAGTTCGTCCAGAGACTCCTCCACGTTGTCATTATCTCCGGTCTGAACACCCACAAGAACGACCCGTTCTTCCAGCTTTCCAAATTCTTCCATAATATCTCCTTAGTCAGGCAAACGTCTCTGCCTCGCTATTTTGCATACAGTAAAGAATCCTGCTTGCAAGATTCTCCCCTGCGGCGGATCACTTCAGTAGCATAATTTCTCCTACACAATCCAGTGTAGACAATTACTCCAGATAATCTGTATTACTGTGCACTTTCCGCATTATCTGCTTCTGTAGTGTCATCAGTTGCCTCTGCGACTCCACTGTCGGATGTCGTATCTGCACTCTCCGCAGAAGCAGAATCTGTACTACTTACACGGGTATTCAAAAACGCCTGTTCTTTCTTTACAGTCTTATCTTCCGGATACAGATCCAGATATTCTTTCGCTTTCTGCAGTGCAGTCTGAAAATCCAGTTTCTTCTCATAAACTGCAATCTCATTAAACAACAGGCTCTGCAGCTCTTCACCTTCTGCCACATGAATTCCGCTGGATATATTAGAAAGCGCACTGTCATAGTCTCCCGCTTCGATATCACACAGCGCAAGCCCGTTGAATCCCTTCGCTCCATTGTCTGCCTGTGATACATACTGCTGGAACATAGTTCTTGCATTCTCGCTGTCGCCCTGCTCCATATATACCATTCCAAGCAATGCCAGAGCTTCTGTATTATTTCCGTCAATTGCCTGTTTCAACTCATCTGCAGCATTATCGTAATCATCCATATAGTAATAGACCCGACCGCGATCACAATGATCCTGCGCATTCTTCGCAGTGCCTGACAAAGCGGCCTCCAGATAACGAGTTCCATCAGCCTCCATATCCTTATCCAGGTATGCTCCATAGATCTGAATTGCTCTGTCATAAGTCGCATCCTCACCATATGCCTGCTCAAAATTAGAGGCAGCTTCCTCATAAGAGTCCATAGCCAATGCAGTCTCTCCTGTGAGGAAATAGATATCTGCGTTCATATCGTAGGATTCCGCCAGTGCCTGACAATCTGCCAGAGCTTCCTCATATGCTTTTGTTTTCAGATAAGCGGCAGCTCTATAGGACAGAATGTCCTTTTTCAGATTCTTTCCCACCTTATCACTGTTCAGCGCATTTGTAAAATTCGTTATGGCATCTTCATAATTTCCCAGTTTCATCTGGGCTACACCGGCTCCTCTGTAAGATTGAGCAACTTTTACTCCTGCTGCGATCGCAGTTTCATATTCCTCCAGGGCAATCTCATAATTCCCCTGCTCCAGATCAAAAGCCGCCTGTTTATAGTTCTTTGTATCTTCCGGGCTGCAGCCTGTCAGAAGCATAAGACTCAGACAGCCTGCTGCCAGAAGCAGTCCAGTTTTTCTAATTTTCATGTAATTCCCTTGTCGGCTGATCAGTCAACGATCAAACCTTCTGCTTCCATTACTTTCACTACTCGATCTACTTTCTCATGGCAGATCTCATCAGTTCCGGCTTCCACCATTACACGGATCAGTGGTTCTGTACCACTCTCGCGTACAAGAATACGTCCGTCAGTTCCAAGTTCTTTTGCCACCTCTTTTACAATTGCGACAACCTTCGAATTCTCTCTTGCAGTCTTTTTGTCTGCTACACGGACATTTCTGAGAAGCTGCGGATAAACTTTCATTTCTTTTGCCAGATCACACAGAGTTGCTTTCTTCTCCACGCATGCTTCCATGACCATCAGAGAAGTCAGTATTCCGTCACCTGTTGCAGCATAACGGCTGAAAATGATGTGTCCAGACTGCTCGCCGCCCAGGCTGTAATCATTCTCCATCATATTCTCAGCTACATATTTGTCACCAACTGCGGTCTGCTCATATTTCATGCTTTCTCTTTCCAGAGATTTGTACAAACCAAGATTAGACATAACAGTAGTTACCACTGTATCTCCTTTTAATCTGCCCTGCTCTTTGAGATATTTTCCACATACATACATGATCTTATCGCCGTCAACCACATTTCCCTTATGATCTACGGCAATACAGCGGTCAGCATCGCCATCATATGCAAAGCCGATATCCAGTCCATTATCTACCACATATTTCTGCAGAACTTCAATATGTGTAGAGCCACAGTTTGTATTGATATTGGTTCCATCCGGCTGATTGTTGATCACATAAGTCTTTGCCTGAAGTGCATCAAATACGCTCTTTGCAATTGCTGAAGAGCTTCCGTTTGCACAGTCAAGACCAACTTTCAGACCTTTGAAATCACGGCTTGGAATAGAAATCAGATGTCCGATATAACGGTTTCTTCCTGATGCAAAGTCTACGGTACGTCCAATATCTTCCTTGGTTGCCAGAGGAAGATCCTCGATCAGGCCATCCAGATATGCTTCGATTCTTGTTTCTACTTCTGCTTCAATCTTCTGTCCATTGCCGTTCAGAAGCTTGATACCGTTATCATAGAATGGATTATGACTTGCAGAAATCATGATTCCACAGTCAAAATCCTCTGTGCGTACTGCATAGGAAACGCTCGGAGTTGTAGTCACATGAAGAAGATATGCATCAGCACCGGACGCAGTCAGGCCTGCAACAAGTGCATACTCAAACATATAGCTGCTTCTTCTTGTATCTTTTCCGATGACGATTTTGGCCTTATGCTCTCTTCCGTAATACCAGCCAACATAACGTCCTACTTTAAATGCATGATCTACTGTCAGTTTTACATTAGCTTCTCCACGAAATCCATCTGTTCCAAAATATTTTCCCATAATAGCTCTCCTTTACTCACACTGCTGTCTGTATCTTATTCGATCGTCTGTCTGTCAATTACTCCCGAAATTATTTATAAAGTCCCTGCGGATATACTCCTGCATCTGTGAGATCCTTAAATGCGTTCATTACTGTTTCTTTATCTTCCTGGTAAGTTACACCAAACCATGTATCCTTTGTCTCCAGAACATCTACTTTTGCACTTCCGTTCTTAATCAGACGATCTACCAGCTCTGGAAGAAGATACTCTTTCTTGATCTCATCCGGTGTCAGACCGCCAAGAAATTCCACAAATCCCTTCTCAAGGATCTCCATGAAATCCGGTGTCAGTCCCCACATATTCATGGAAACCAGGTCCTTTACATCCAGCGCTTTCACATTTCCGTCAGTTCTTGACTCAGCGCCGGCCGCAGTTTTAAATATATCATGTGTCTCTGTTACACCTGTAAGCTGTCCATTCTCAATATTGCAGATACCTCTTGTAACACTTCCATTATCGCTTAATGTATTTCCCAGTCGGAATCCTGCCATGCAAATATGAATCTTGCCATCTTTTGGCTGTTCCTGGATCAGGTAGTCATGTACTTTTACATAAGCTTCTTTTCCATAGTAATCATCTGCATTGATAACGATAAACGGCTCATCCAGAACTTTCTTTGCAGCAAGTACTGCCTGGCCAGTTCCCCATGGTTTTGTACGGTCTGCAGGTTTGGTAAAGCCTTCCGGCAGATCATCCAGTTCCTGGAAGACATATTCTACTTCTGTGATCTTCTCAATGCGCTCTCCGATCACTTTGCGGAATTCCTCTTCCAGATCCTTACGAATGATAAACACAACCTTGTTAAATCCTGCTTCCAGAGCATCATGGATAGAATAGTCCATAATAATCTCACCGCACGGTCCTACCGGTGCAAGCTGCTTAATCCCTTTTCCAAAACGGCTTCCGATTCCTGCTGCCATAATTACAAGTGCTGTTTTCTGCATAAATATTTTCCTCCTGTTTTCCTTCTCCTATTCTCATGCTTTTTCAGCTGTTTCCTATTCCTTCTTACATCTGCCGGTTCTCCCAGCCCGTCAGTATGCTGTCTTATTCCTCATCCTGCAGATTGCTCAGTTTCGCTGCCTGATCTGCTGCGATCAGACTGTCAATGATCTCATCCAGATCACCGTTTAAGATATTCTCAAGTCTGTGCAGTGTCAGTTTGATTCTATGGTCTGTCACACGTCCCTGCGGGAAGTTATAAGTTCTGATCTTCTCAGAACGGTCCCCTGTTCCGATCTGGCTTCTTCTTGCTTCTGCTTCTGCATCATGCTGCTTTGCAAGCTCCATCTCATACAGACGGGAACGCAGGACTTTCAATGCTTTATCCTTATTCTTAAGCTGTGACTTCTCATCCTGACATGAAATAACGATTCCTGTAGGGATATGAGTCAGACGTACCGCAGAGTCGGTTGTATTGACACACTGTCCACCATTACCAGACGCACGGAATACATCAAACTTACAGTCGTTCATATCCAGATGGAAATCAATCTCCTCTGCTTCCGGCATAATGGCAACAGTACAGGTAGATGTATGAATACGTCCGCCGGATTCTGTCTCCGGAACTCGCTGTACACGATGTACACCACTCTCATATTTCAGTCTGGAATAAGCACCGGCACCTGTGATCATGAAAGTAACTTCCTTGAAACCGCCGATACCATTCTCATTAAGACTCATCATCTCTGTTTTCCAGCGGCGGGATTCTGCATATTTTACATACATGCGGTAAATCTCTGCTGCAAAAAGAGCTGCCTCATCTCCACCTGCACCTGCACGGATTTCAACGATAACGTTCTTATTATCATTCGGGTCCTTAGGCAGAAGAAGGATTTTAAGCTCATGCTCCAGTTCCTCTACATTCTTCTTCGCGTCAGCTAACTCTTCCTTAAGCATCTCGCGCATATCTTCATCTTTCTCTTCCTCAAGCATAGAAAGACTGTCCTGAATAGTCTCTTTATTCTTCTTATACTCACGGTAAGCATCTACGATTGGCTGCAGATCACTCTGTTCCTTCATCAGCTTCTGAAAATGCTCCTGATTGTCTGTAACACCAGGCTCTCCAAGCTCATTGAGCACTTCCTCAAAGCGAATGAGCAGATCGTCTAATTTATCAAACATGTTTCTCCTCCTGTAAATTCTTTCGTCCAAGGACTACCCGGTCTAGTCCGGCGAGGTCCTGTCTTATCTCAATATTCTCAAATCCTTCTTTTTGCAAAAGGCCTGCCACATCTTCTCCCTGACTGCATCCGATTTCATATATAAGCCAGCCACCTGGAACCAGATAGTTCTTTGCCTGTTTTGTGATAGCCCTGTAGAAATAAAGGCCGTCTTCCATGCCGTCCAGTGCCATTCGCGGATCGTGAAGTCTCACTTCATCCATAAGTTCCTCGATCTCCGCTGTTGGAATATATGGCGGATTTGAAATAATCATATCATAAGCAGTGCTATGATTTCCATTACTATTTTTATGTTCTGTATCTTTTCTGTTACTTTCTGTTGATGTAATACCAGATCCTGTAAAATATCCCGCAGAAAACAGGTTACTTTTTATAAATTCTGCCCTGCTATCCACTTCCAGTGTCCGTGCATTCTTTCCTGCTACTTCCAGTGCTTTTTCCGACAGATCCACACCTGTTCCGTACGCACTCGGAATCTCTTTCAGCAGGCTGATCAAGATACATCCGGATCCGGTACACATATCCAGTATATACAGTCCTTTCTCAGATTCTTCTGATTTTGCTGTTTTCATACATTCCAGCGCGGATTCCACCAGGGTTTCTGTGTCCTGTCTCGGTACCAGCACGTTCTCATCTACATAAAATTCATATCCCATAAAAAAAGCCTGATGCGTGAGATGCTGCAGCGGTATGTGCTCAGCACGTCTGCCGATCAGTTCAAGATACCGGTCAGAGACACTTTCTGTAACACATTCTTCTCCGTGTGCAAAATAATACGCCCGGCTTTTTCCTGTGGTATATTCCAGAAGGAGCCAGGCATCCAGCCCGGCTTCCTCAATCCCTGCCTGCGCAAGGATATTCTGTCCTTTTTTTAATAATCCTGTCAGAGTTTCTCCGTTCATGGAGTTACACCTTTCTATTCTTGCTTAATACAAACAACAGTCTGTTTTTTCAAAATATCCAGTAAATATTTGCAATCCGTTTCAATACTTACTCAGAACCGAATATCTGAATTTTATCTTCCTACTGATCATTCAGCATTTACAGAAGTTGTGTTCTCAGATGCTTCCGTTTCCTCAGCAGGTGGAACTTCAACCCCAAATTCTTCTTTCAGATAAGCTCTCCAGTCAAAGACTGCTTCCACAGCCTTGATAGCAACTTCTGCCATATCTGCTGTCGGTTCCTTAGTGGTCAGCTTCTGCATTGCCAGACCTGGTTTACTGAAGAAATCAGCAATCTTACTGTCAGATCTGCCTGCCCACTGGATGATTTCAAAGGAAATTCCGGCTACAACCGGCACCATAAGAAGTCTTCCGAACAGTCTCACCCAATAGCCCGGAACCAGTACAAAAATAAAATGCAGGAAAATGCTGACCAGCATAACCAGAAACAGGAAACTTGTTCCACAACGCTTATGCTGTCTGGAACTTGCCAGAACATTCTCTACCGTAAGCGGCAGCCCATGCTCTACACAGTTAATGCATTTATGTTCTGCCCCATGGTACATGAATGTTCTCTGAATATCCTTCATTCTGGAGATCAGAAGCATATATCCCATAAATAATGCAAGTTTCACAAATGCCTCTACTATTGTAACTACAAATTCAGAAGCCCCTACTTTTCTGCAAAGACTTGCAAGTGCATACGGAAGCAACATGAAAGCGGCAATAGACACTACAATAGAAATTGCAACTGTGACATACAGCAGCCATTTGAACTGTTTGTCCTCTTTTGCCTTCTTTGCCTTACGCTCTTCCTCAGAAAGTGCGGCATTCTTTTCTGCTTCCTCTTCATCCTCCTCGTCTCCTGCGATCTCAGCAGAATACATCAGGCACTTCGTACCCACTACCAGAGAATCTACGAAACTGACTACCCCACGGATCAGAGGGTACTTAAGAAATTTTGCATTTCCAAACGTACATTTGTAGTCTTCTACTTTTAATTCAATCCCATTGTCCGGCCTGCGGACGGCAATGGAATACTTGTCTTTGTGGCGCATCATAATGCCTTCCATTACAGCCTGGCCGCCGATATTTGATGATCTCATTCTTTTCTCCTACGGAAAATATTAATTCCTGTTTTATTCTCCATAAAACAAGAAAGGTTGAGATTTCCCAACCTCAACCTTCTCACATTTTACTATATTCTGATTATTTCAGGCCGTATTTCTTGTTGAACTTATCGATACGTCCACGAGCCTGAGCTGCTTTCTGCTGACCTGTATAGAATGGATGACATTTAGAGCAGATTTCTACGTGGATGTCCTGTTTTGTAGATCCTGTTACGAATGTGTTTCCACAGTTGCAGGTTACAGTTGCCTGATAATAATTAGGATGGATTCCTTCTCTCATGATTTTCACCTCTCTGTAAAGATTCTATTATCTATTCGTATTCATTTGACGAATTTACTATTAAACAGCTTTATGAGTATAACATATTATCCCTGGGAATGCAAGTTTTTTTAAAATTTATTTTAACAAATTTTAAAAATTAAGTTACTGAGAACGGAATGAACAGTAACCTAATTTTTCTCCATTATTTTCAGAAAAATTTCTGTTTTTTTACAGTCTGTACAAATTCTTCATTATTTCTGGTTCGTGCAAACATATTCAGGATCTGTTCTACTGCATCCTCAGACTTCATTCCATTGAGCGCTTTACGCATATTGTAGACCGCTTCCTGCTCCTCTTTATTCAGCAGCAGATCTTCCCTTCTGGTACCTGATTTCTGGATATCAATCGCCGGGAATACACGTTTCTCCTGAAGTTTACGGTCCAGAACCAGTTCCATATTACCGGTTCCCTTAAATTCCTCATAGATAACATCATCCATCTTACTTCCTGTATCTACAAGTGCAGTTGCAAGAATGGTAAGGCTGCCGCCCTCCCTCATATTTCTGGCCGCACCAAAGAATCTCTTCGGCATATGAAGGGCTGCCGGATCCAGACCACCGGAAAGAGTTCTGCCGCTTGGCGGAATGATCAGATTGTACGCTCTTGCCAGTCTTGTGATAGAATCAAGCAGAATTGTAACGTCTTTCTTGTGCTCAACCAGACGACGTGCACGTTCTACAACCATCTCAGATACACGTTTATGATGTTCCGGAAGCTCATCAAAAGTAGAATAAATAACTTCTACGTTATCACCGCAGATAGCTTCCTTAATATCTGTAACTTCCTCCGGACGTTCATCGATCAGAAGGATGATCAGATGCATGTCCGGATTGTTTCTGAGAATGGATTTCGCAACATCTTTTAACAAAGTGGTCTTACCTGCTTTCGGAGGAGATACGATCATACCTCTCTGTCCCTTACCGATCGGGCTGATCAGATCCACGATTCTCATGGCTACTGTACCGCCAGGTCTCTCCATCTTCAGTCTCTCATTTGGAAAGATTGGAGTCATATCCTCGAAATTGTATCGTTTCTGTCCTTCGCTTGGATGGAATCCGTTGATCGAAGTCACATATAAAAGGGCACTGAATTTCTCTCCCTGTGTCTTGATGCGGATATTTCCTTTAATGATATCTCCTGTTTTCAGATTAAATCTGCGGATCTGCGACGGTGACACATAAATATCATTCTCTCCCGGCAGATAGTTCTCGCAGCGAATGAAACCGTATCCATCCGGAAGCACCTCCAGGATTCCATCTGCACGTTCTCCACTGTCAAGCTGCTGTACAGTCTCTGCAGGTGCATGATACTGCGGTCTCTCCTGTGTTCTGTCTGCCTGATAGTCCTGTACTCTGTCCTGCATGTTTTCTGTCTGATGCTCCTGATTTCTGTCCTGTACATGCTCCATCTGGCGTTCCTGACTTCTGTCCTGTACCCGCTCTGCCTGGCGCTCCTGACTTCTGTCTTGTGTTCGCTCTGTCTGGCGCTC
Source organism: Blautia sp. HCP3S3_D9 (assembly GCF_052063845.1). Taxonomy (NCBI): domain Bacteria; kingdom Bacillati; phylum Bacillota; class Clostridia; order Lachnospirales; family Lachnospiraceae; genus Blautia; species Blautia sp. HCP3S3_D9. The sequence continues at coordinate 28,016 of NZ_JBQHWS010000001.1, read as the reverse complement.
CTGTCCTCTGCCATATTGCTGTGGTCTGTTATATTTCAGTGGTCTTCCGTACTGTCTTGGTCTCTCTGCCGCACTCTCCTGTGCTCTCTCAGCTACAGCTCCCTGCACATTCTCCTGTGGCTTCTCTGCTGCATTTCCCCATACCTCTTCCTGTGGTTTTCCCTGTACGGTTTCCTGCGCTTTTGAAGTATTTTCCAGTTCATCTTCGCGAAGCATTCTCTCGATCAATTCCGGTTTTCTTAATGTCGAAATCCCTTTTAATCCTCTGGCCTTTGCCAAATCTTTTAAAGTTGCCAGTGATAATGATTCATACTTTTCTCTCATAAAATAATCCTCTGCTCTTCATCAATTAATAGTCACAATTATTTTGATTTTCGTTTTTTCAACTTCTTATGTATCTGACTGATTTCTCTATAATGTTTATTTCGTTCTTCTTCTATAACTGTTCATGGGATAATCTGTCCGAAACGACATGAATAGTTACTGCTCACTCCATTCCCAGCAACACACTTCGCGGGATATTACCAGTGAATAGTAACCATGAATATCTAATTATATTTAGTATCCGTGGGACATCGGCTGTCCTGTAGTTCTTTTCTATATTAACATATTTCCTGTAATATTGCCAATACTATATTATTCCAAAATAGTTTTGTTGGCAAGCTCTTTCATCCGACACAAATCGCCGCTGTCTATAATACAAGAATCCAGAGACATCTGCCTCTGGATCCTTATGTTATATGGTATAAAGTTTATTAAGGAAATTCTTATTTACCTGTCTTATTTCCAAACCACGCTGTATGTCTTCTGCACTTTCGCAATGCGGTCATCTGTGAACTTGGAAACAGCTTCCTGTACTGCTGCATAAGTCTTAGGTCTTGCAGATTTCAGGGCTGCAGGATTCAATGTATATTCCTTGAAGGACTCTGCAAAGTACTCTGAGCTGTTCTGTGTAACGTAAGATTTGTTATATGCTGTATACAGAGCTTTCTCCTGTGCGAAAATCGCCTTGAATGCAGCTGTCTGATCTGTATTTCCGGAAATAAATGCTACAAAATGTCCTAACTCATGATAAATAGTATCATCTAATTTTCTAAGTGTGATCTTTCTGTTGCGAGTATCATAATATCCGGAATAAGAAACAGACGGATCTACCACTGCTGTAAATCCAAGTGTTCTGTATGCAGTAAGTACACGACTGTCTGCTTTTGATGCATACTGTCCAACATCGATTGTGCCCTTCACAGAACTGGAAGTTGAAGTTGATACTGCAGTTGTTGTGTCGGTTTTAGCAGTTGTAGTAGTTGTTACTGTTGTTGTTGCATTTGTGGTAACAACTTTTACCTTAGATTTCTTTGTATACTTCTCTGTAACATTCTTTACAACTGTTGTCTGAGTTACAACTGTAGCATTTGATGTCTCAGCTGTCTTCTTAGATGTTGTAGATGTTGCCGGAAGAGCCTTTGTATAAGTCTTGGTTGCGGCTTTCTTCATGGTAACTTTCTTGGTTGAAGTACTCTTGCTTGTTTTGGTGTTTACTTTCGGCTGGGATGCGAGAGGTGTTTCCTCTTCCTCAATGGTAGTCTCCATTACCGGATCCGTGTATGACGGCAGTTCCGGAATCTGATTCTGCTGTACCACAGCCGTACCACCTACTGCTACTGCAAGAACTACTGCTGTAATCCCTGCTGCTACTTTTCTTTTCTTTAATAATTCGACTATTCTCTTCTTCATAATCTTATACACATCCTTTCTGATTATGCTCCTACATGAAATGCGTTCTAAAAATACAAAAACCGCTTATATAACTATAAACGGTCGCCACAAAATCAGCTGACAGACATCAGCTTTCATCATATTCTCTGAAATCGCATCACAAAATAGGATTTAAATGCGGCAACCGGCTGTCATAGTCTTCTTACGACCTTAGACCCTTGGCTTTGCGTCCCTGCTTTTCAACAGGTTTGCCTTTATTATAGTATATGCTTTTTTTCTTTGTTTTGTCAAGGTTTCTTACAGAAATATTAAATATTTCCACCATCTTTTTACATAAATCTCATTTTTCTTTTCCTGTAAATCTGCTATACTGATATAAGACAAATGCATCTGTTTAGTACTTTGACTCACATGTCCTGGATTTCTAATATTTCCATGTCAAAACGGCTCATAAAGCCACAGATTACTGAACAGCTTTTAACCAACTTCATACGATAAAAAAGGAGAAAATAAATGCGGATTTTTCGTATCCGCCCCATTATTGCACTGATCCTGATTCCAGTCCTGCTGCTTTCCGGATGTGGTTCTTCGGCAGGTAATTCCTCCGAACCGCCTGTTTATTCCCCGCTTCAGGTACTCGTACCCGAATCTCCGGGAAAAGAAACACTGGGCGCATCCCCGCTGATCCTGGACATTTCTAATAAAGAGCAGGGATATCTCACCGCAGTCTCTGATTCCCAAGACCTGAAAATGAATGTGCAGCTTACTGCCGAAGACGGCGTTATTTATTCCTATTTTATAGATCCCGGAGAAAGCGCTGTCATTCCTTTTTCCAGCGGGAGCGGTACCTACCAGGTCTGCTGTTATCAGCAGATTGACGGTTCCCAGTACGCCGCCCTGTTCGCAGATACCCTGGATATCAGTTTAAAGAATGAGTTTCTGCCATTTCTTTATCCAAATCAGTACGTGAATTTCACACCGGACTCAGAATCCAGTAAACTGGCACTTCCCATTGTTTCCGAAGATACCTCGGATGTGGACGCCCTTCAGGCCATCTACAATTACGTAGTCGAGAACCTTACCTATGATTATGATCTGGCTGACACAGTAGAATCCGGCTACATTCCTGATGTCGATGCAACTTTGCAGTCCAAAAAAGGAATCTGCTTTGACTATGCAGCCCTGACAACCGCCATGCTCCGTGCACGCGACATCCCCTGCAAGCTTCAGATCGGATACGCCGGCACAGTTAAACATGCCTGGATCAATGTCTATATCCGCTCAAAAGGATGGGTAGATAAGGCCGTCGAGTTCAGCGGTGATTCCTGGTCACGTATGGACCCGACCTTCGATTCCAACAGCCAGGATGCGGAAACCATTCAGCAATATATAGGGGACGATGACAATTACAGCGTACAGTTTACCCGTTAATATACCAGCAAGATCAATCAGATATTCGCAATTGAAGCAATGAACTTACCAGTTTTGGTTCAGCAGCTCCACTGCAATGCAATTCTGTTCGGATATCAGACTGTCAACACCCGAATATAACACCAGAATATAATTTTCATACAGACTGTTCGTGCGCACCACGCCATGTACAGTCTGACAAACATTCAGGAGGCATTTATGCGTCAAAAAAACAAACTAACCAATGAGGAACTCTTTCATTTCTGTGAGCAGTTTTCCATCCTTCTTCACTCCGGTATTTCCTGCGCTGAAGGATTACAGCTGATGCTGGATGACAGTCATACACAAAATGGAAAAGATTTCTACCAGCTTTTGCTGACAGATTTCGAACAGAACGGTTCCTTCGCTCAAACCTTAAAAAACTCCGGGTACTTCCCGGAATCTATGATCTCTTATGTAAATATCGGAGAAGAAACCGGATGCCTGGATGAAGTCCTCAAAAGCCTTTCCGACCATTACGAACAGGAACTGGAAATTTCCGGAAACATCCGAAGTGCTGTCACCTATCCTCTGCTTATGCTTGCAATGATGGGGGCAGTCATCATAATCCTTCTGGTAAAAGTCCTTCCGGTTTTCCGTCAGGTCTTTCAACAGATGGGACTGGAAATGAACCAATTCTCAAACGGACTCCTTAACGCAGGAAATGTGATCAGCCGTTATTCTGCTGTACTGCTTATCCTTGTACTGGTGATCATTATTGGATTCTCTGCACTCTTTTTCACAGAAAAAGGCCGCATTTATCTGCATCAGCTCTCCGGCAGGCTTCCTTATATAAAGGAAATCTCTATTTCCGCAGACTATGCACGTCTGACACAGGCAATCGCCATGGGAATTCACAGCGGAATGGACCATATCATCACACTGGAAATGGCACAGAATCTCCTTTCCCGTCCGGATATCAAAGAGAAAACGAAAAAAGCATGCGATCTTCTGACAGAAGGAATGCTTTTTGAAGATGCACTTTCTGAATCAGGACTCTTCGAAGGGCTGAACGCCCGCCTGATCATCGTCGGACTGCGTGCAGGTGCAGCAGATGAAGTCATGAACAAACTGGCTCAGAGATACCGTGAGGCGTCTCTGACTGTAACCGGAAACATCATTTCCATTGTAGAGCCATCAATTGTAATCGTGTTCTCCCTTCTGGTAGGACTGGTTCTTTTCTCAGTTATGATGCCTCTGCTTGGAATCCTTTCTGAAATTGTGTAAGTTAACTGATATGAAGCAACCTTTATCAGAAATTATACAAGATCACCATTACCAATTTGCTTATAAGCTGATTTTATCCATTCAATCAGAAATTGTGCGAGGTAATTACCATGAATTTATTTGAAACACGATGCATGCGGTTTAACCGGAAATTCCGCGATTTTCTCCCGGTTATTATCCTTGCCGCACTCTGCCTCATTTTTTATGTGGGGATTTCCTATGCAGGCAGAGAAACCATCACACAGGAGCAGACTTCTCTGCGTCAGGCACTGGAACAGGGTGCCATCCGGACCTACGCACTGACCGGACATTACCCACAGAGTCTGGATGAATTGCTGCAGGATTACAACATTTCCTACGATGCCGATAAATTTGTTGTTGAATATGTGCCTAACGGCTCCAACCTTCTTCCTTCTGTCAGCGTACTGGTACTGTCATCCGGGAAAGGAGGATTGTCATGAACTCCTCCAACAGCCGCAAACACCCCATCGACAATATTTTTACAGTTGTACTGCTAGGATTTTTTCTAATTTTCCTGCTTCTCATGATTCTTTTTTCTACACAGGCATACCGCACCGCAGTTGCAGGAAACCAGGAAAATAACAACCTGTATACCGCATCTGCTTACATAACCGCAAAGTTTCGCCAGCATGACAGCGACCAGACAATTTCCACAGACACTGTGGATGGTTCCCCTGCCTTTTGTATGACTGATACTGTAAATGGCCAGCAATACATTACCTATATTTATCTGAAAGACCATCACCTGAAAGAACTTTTCACTGCTGCCGGAAATACTCCCTCTGCCCAGATGGGTACAAATATCGCAGAACTGAATGATTTTCAGGTACAGCAGGAAACATCTGATTTTTACCGCATTACACTGAAAGATCCGGACGGAAATACAAGCAGTCTGCTGTTGCATTCCGGTCTCGGTTCCTAGAATATGGAGAATTTATCAATGCAAAAATTAACTACACATTCTAAATCAAGCCTGTTTTTGATGGAAATGATCCTTTCTATTCTGATCCTGGCACTCACCTGTACTGCCTGTATCAGAATCTTTGCAGTTGCAAAAACTCAGCGGACCAAAGCCCGGGAACTTAATCATATCCAGGAGTTGACAACTTCCGCCGGAGAAGTTCTGGAGGGATGGGATGGACAGATTTCCTCTTTTTCCAGAATTTTCGGAGAACCGGGTAACTCTACAGACAATCTTCTACATTATTACTACGACAGCAACTGGAACGGCTGTACAGAGTCTTCTGCCAGATACATCATGAACATTCAGCTAAATACTTCCGAAACAGAAAAAACAGTGGATATCAGCTTCTATGATGCACAGCAGAACTGTCTGTATCAGCTGTCCACTGCATTTCCTGATGACAGCAGAAAGGATGTTACCAGTAAACAGTAACGAAAGGATGACCACTTATGAATAAAAAAAGAAGTTCTTTTCTATCAATTGGAATCCCTTCCATGTGTACGATCTTCGCAGTACTCTGTCTGGTAATCCTGGCACTCCTGACACTTGGAACCTCCAGACAGGATCTGCAGACCAGCCGCTTAACCCTCGACCAGACCACTGCTTATTACACTGCCTGTCGGAACGCCACCAACGAATATCATGAACTGACTGCCTATGCGCAGGAAGCATTTACCTGCAGCAAAGATCAGACTGCCTTCAATAAGAAAATGTCCTCCATTACCGTACAGTATCCTGACGCTGCATGGAATCAGACAGAACAGATTTTATCATTCACCGTTAAATGCACAGATGAACAATCTCTTTCTATAGAAATCAGTATTCCTTATGCGGCCGGCCAGTCTGACCTCACACCTGAGATCCTTACCTGGAAGACCATCACTACAGCAGACTGGAATCCAGATACCAGACAACCCGTTTATAAAGGAGATACCAAATGACAGAACAATCTATACCTGAATACTTATCCTATGCAACCACCAACCATGCATCTGACATTTTTATCATCGCCGGCCGCCCGCTTTCCTTTAAAATTGACGGTAAACTTTCTACATATGGAGAACGGATGATGCCTGCAGATACGGAAAGTTTCCTGCGCCAGATCTACCATATGGCAAATGACCGAAATTTTGACAGTTTTCTGGAAACAGGAGATGATGACTTCTCATTCTCCATCCCGGGTCTGTCCCGTTTTCGTGTCAATACTTATCGCCAGCGTGGTTCCCTGGCTGCAGTTATCCGTGTGATCGCATTCGAACTTCCTGACCCGGATGTACTGAACATCCCTGAGGATGTCATGTCAGCAGCTGATTTTACCAAAGGCATGGTTCTTGTCACAGGTCCTGCCGGAAGCGGTAAATCTACTACCATGGCCTGTATCGTTGACCGTATCAATCACTCCCGTGAAGGTCATATCATTACCCTTGAAGATCCGCTGGAATACCTGCACAGGCATGACAAATGTATTGTCAGCCAGCGAGAAATCTGCACGGATACCGAGAGCTATCTTGTTTCCCTGCGTGCCACTCTCCGCCAGAGTCCTGACGTTATCCTTCTTGGAGAAATGCGTGATTATGAAACTATCCAGACTGCCATGACTGCCGCAGAAACCGGCCATCTCGTACTGTCCAGTCTTCATACCACAGGTGCCGCCAATACCATCGGACGTATCGTGGATGTGTTCGAACCCACACAGCAGAGGCAGGTTTCCATTCAGTTATCCATGGTGCTGCAGGCAGTTATCTCTCAGCAGCTGATTCCGGATGTTAACGGACATACCATTCCGGTCTTCGAAGTGATGCGTCTGAATCCTGCAATCCGAAACATGATCCGTGATAATAAAGTTCACCAGATTGATGGTGTGATCGCATCTTCTGCACATGAACATATGCGTTCTATGGACCAGAGCCTCCTGGAACTCTACAAACAGCGAAAAATCACAAAAGAAACCGCATTGAAGTTTGCCTCCAATGCAGATATGTTAAAGCGAAAATTATAGCAATCCTCGTAAATAATGCATTTAAGACAGTTCAGCAGAGTGCGAAAGACAAGGAAGATATCTGACGCAGGATTTCACACTCTGATGGGCTGGATTAAGATGCATTATTTTAGAGGATTGCTATAATATAACTATTCTTTTTCATCATTCTTCTCAATGGTATACGCCTGCCCGGACCACTTTTATATAACAGAAGATTTCATAAGTTTTTCGTTGTATCAAAAAAACAGTTCAACTGTCTTTGATATCCGTATATACGGATATCTCACACATTTGAACTGCTTTTTTTCGCTGTACCAGCATCCCCTCTGGTTTCCCCGTCATTCTTATTTCTTCTCGCATTGGAAACAAAGACTCTGCTTATTACTCTTCACGATCAAAGCAAAGAATTGCCCAATCCGGTCAGTGTACCAGGTTTCCCACTAATCCATAAGAAACAACATACATGATCACAGTTGCCATAATAATCCCACAAAGAATTGCCAGGGATGATTTCTTAATATCAATCTCGAGCAGAGATGCAATCAGAGATCCGGTCCAGGCTCCTGTTCCCGGAAGAGGAATCCCCACAAACAGCATCAGACCCCAGAACTCATATTTCTTCACCTGATCACTCTTACTCATCGCCCGGTTCTCCATTTTAATGACCAGTCCTCTGAAAAGCTTTGTTTTCTTTAATACCTTAAATATCTGTCTGATAAACAGCAAAATAAACGGAATCGGAATAATATTTCCAATAATACACAGCGGAATCGCTTTCGCAGCGGAAATCTTCAGCAGAGAAGCAGCAAGCAGTCCTCCTCGAAGTTCCAGCAGCGGAATCATGGAAATAAAGAATACCGCTCCCTCCGGTGAAATGTATTGTGACAGGTTCTGCGAGAACCAATGTACCAGTGCCTCCATAAAGCCTCCTAAATTTTATTTCAGATAATCTTTCAGAAAGTCAATAAACTTCTGCATTTCTTCTTTTGTTCCAATCGTAATACGAAGGAAATTGTCAATCCTGTCTTTCGGGAAGTAGCGCACATAGATATGCTGCTCTCTCAGTGCCTCGAAAAGCTCTGCTGCCGGACAGGTCTTATGAGTAGCAAAGATAAAGTTAGATTTGGAATCCTGGAAAGAGAATCCCAGTGCCGTCAGTTCTTTCTTTGTCCATTCTCTTGTCTCTATGATCTTATTACATGTCTCCTCAAAGTATGCCTGATCCTCCACAGCAGCCACGCCTGCCGCAAGAGCAGTACGATCCATGGTATAAGAGTTAAAGGAATACTTCACATCATTCAGGAATTTGATCAGCTTCTCATTTCCGCATGCAAAACCAATTCTCATTCCCGCCATAGAGCGTGATTTGGAGAATGTCTGCACAACCAGAAGATTATCATATTTCTCAATCAGCGGCAGTGCTGACTGACCGCCGAAATCTACATATGCTTCATCCACGATCACGATCACTTCCGGATTATGACGGATAATATCCTCTACATCTGCAAGCGGCATCTCCACACCGGTCGGTGCATTCGGATTTGGAAAAACAATCCCACCATTTTCTTTGAAATAGTCTTCCTTCTTTATATGAAAGTTCTCATCCAGCGCCGGTCTCTCATATGGAATACGGAACAGATCTGCCCACACATCATAAAAAGAATAAGTAATGTCTGGAAACAGAACTGGTTTCTCTGAATTAAAGAAAGTCAGAAAGCTCATGGCAAGAACATCATCAGAACCAACTCCAACGAAAACCTGCTCATCTTTCAGACCATAATTCTGTGCAATGGCATGTACCAGATCTCCCGCTGTTGGATCCGGATAAAGTCTCATCGTATCTGTATCCATCCCTTTTAATGCTTTCTCCACTCCAGGTGCCGGAGGATATGGATTCTCGTTTGTATTCAGCTTGATCATATCCGGCTGGTTTGGCTGTTCTCCTGGTGTATATGGTATTACTTTACGGACATTTGCTTCCCATTTACTCATTTGTCTAATTCCTTTCCTGTGTGATTCTTTCACAAATTTCTGTTCTCCTTGTTCTCAGTAACAATTCCCAAATTCATCCCTGACTGCCTCATACAGTGGAATTCATATATTTTCATTCGGTATCACTGCACAACAGCAGAGACCGCTTATCTGCTATTGTACTCATACACAAACTATTTGTCAATGTTGCCGTTACTATAAATGACCTCATTGTTACTGTTCACTCGCTACTATTCTGCGAAGTGTTTTGGCATGAAAATGCCAAACTCTCAACAGCACGTTATTTCTTACCATCTTCGTATTCTTTCAGCTCTTCCGGTGCCAGAAGCATGATCATTGCCGTACAACTGCAGATCACAATCGTATCCACAAATACACCCAGAGCCTGCTTCATTGGAAAACAGTCCTCTCTTAATTCCATTCATCAGCACTGCCCCAAATCCGCCTGCCGCTATCTGTCGAAAACCAAATGCCTCTCTGAAAATCCTGCTGAATATCCCCGGAAGGCTTCCGATATTTGAAAAAATAATAAACAAAGTGATCGTGAAATAGCACACCGCCATGACCGGCACCAGCAGATCAGGCCGGACCGCCTCTGTATCCTCCATAAAGAGGATCTTTTTCCTTATATAATTGTGCAAGCGTTGCCTCCACAAACGCAGTGGAAGAACCAATAATAGCAGTCACCCACATCCAGAATACTGCACCTGCACCCCCCTGCCAAAACTGCCTCTACCACGCCGACCAGATCTCCCTACAGAAATGAATACACTTTTTCAATTAATGTTACAATCATGTGATTATCCTTTCAGATTTTTTACTCTCTACTTTCCCCATACTGACCCGTTGATTATATTTTCTCCGTTCTCAGCAATACGTTTCACATTCACAGAGTTTATCGGAATGCAATGCTCATTCACGCTGTAACGTTTCAACGCAGTCTCATTCAAGTAGTATAACATTAATCATCTTCCGCGTAAATCAACTTTTTATATTTACAATGCTGAACAGCTTTCTTGCATTCTGCATGGTTCCCAAAATTACTTTTACGATCATCTGTCTCACTCCTATGCAAACAGGCTGATCACAATCGCACAGATCAGACCTGTGAATCCTATAATTGTTTCCATCATTGTCCATGATTTTAAAGTTGTCTTCTCATCAATCTCAAGAAGAGAACTTACCAGCCAGAAGCCGGAATCATTTACATGGCTGAACGCAGTTGCACCGCCATTGTCATGGCTACGACTGCTGCACCTACCGATGCACGGATCAGTGCTACGATCAGAAATGCTACAAGTACTAATGGAAGTCCTGTATTAATACGACTGCCGATAAATTTGGACCATAAAATTCCGGCAAAAATCAATGAAAGAATACCAACCGGCACACCCACTGCAATCATAACACCCAAATCTACATTGAGCATATTTGCGACAAGTACAGATCCTGCTGATGGTGGGATAAATGCAAAACCGGTTGCCAGTCCTGCCAGTAATGGAATTACATAATATAATGTAGATTTCTTTGTTTTCTTTGCAAGTCCGAATGCAAGTGGGATCAGAATCACAACACCAGCTTCAAAGAATACGGTAGTTCCGACTACCAGTCCAGTGATACCAAAGGCAATTCCTGCCTTTTTCTCACTAAACTTATTTACCAGTGTCTGAGCAACACACTGTGCTCCCCCTGATACTTCCAGGATTCCTCCAAATAAGGAACCCAGACCGATCAGTAATACAATTCCCTGCAATGTCTCACCGGCACCTTTTTCCACTGTGCTCACCAGAGTCGGAACCGGCATTCCTGCTCCGAGACCAATGAACAAAGCTGAAATCAACAGGGATAATATCGGGTGAATTTTAAATTTGATAATAAGCAGCAGTAACAATACGATGCCTGCCGCTGCCGCGATCAACAGCCTTGATGGCTCTGCTGCGAATACCGCTTCTGTCATTTTGATTTTCCTCCTGAATTTACAGTATTTTTTCTTGTTTTTGGGCTAATATATGGGGACGCAGTTTTTTTGCGTCCCCTATGTATTCTTATAGTCTTAATTTTCTCAGTCTGGCAGATATATTATTTTCTAAAACAACCTTCTATCGTACATAATCATCCCTGATTCATTAAAAAAAAATGACTTCTCTTAACTCCAGAAGAATATATCTCCAGTACTTATTAATTTTCTAAAATCTGTCTGACAAGATCATCTTACCCATAAACCAATATCTGCTCCACCATTGATTTAATCAACTCAGATACGATTTCAGATTACAAAATCCCTCTTGACTCAATCAACCTACATATTTATGTATAGTTTCTCTTACAGCACCAGGTCCTGCGATCATTTCGCGGAACATGCCTTCAATCTTCTCTCCCACACCATCTTTGTACAGATCTGTGAAGAACAGGCGCTCATTGGAAAGGATTGGTTTCAACTGATCCTTGAATGTCTCCGATTTGCCAACTACGATATCCTTAAACTGTTCCTGAAGTTCCTCATTCATTGGATCTGGTGCAAGTTCGAATTTATTTCCTTCATCATCTACACCCAGCATATATCTGAGCCATCCTGCAATACCAAGAGGAATCGCAGTCAGTCTGGAAGCATCTCCGAATTTCTGAACATATGCTTTGATAGTCTCACCAAAACGGATACCAACCATCTGAGATACGTCTACTGCCAGACGAAGGTTTGTATCTCCCAGATATTCATTCGGGAAACGGTCATTAAAGAGTTCATCTACGAAAGCCTGCGGAGAAAGGATTCCCGGATCTGCTACTACAGGAAGACCTTCGTCATAAGCAATCATACGTGCCATCTTCATCATATCATCATTTGTATTCAGCATATGAGCAAACAGGTCATATCCCAGAACTACACCCAGCGGACCTGTAGCAGAATGTACAGGATTCAGGCATACAGTTACTTTCATACGTTCGGCACAGTCAGTCAGAATCTGAATCTGCTGGAGCAGGAAGGTCTGATCGAAAGGAACGGATACTTTGAATCTACAGGAGGACGTAAGGCAAACGCAATCCAGATCGTCTCCGACTTCAGGGTTTCCATTGGCATCGGTATCCTGAAGAATATGTTTCACATTACAGCAGTTGACCTGTACGGAAATGCCTTCTACACCGATACGATTCCTCTTCCATATTCAGATACACCAGACTACTATAAACAAGTCACTGATAAAGTCAAAGAATTTATCGCAGTAAAACAGTATGATGAAGAAAAAATCCTCGGTGTTTCCATTGCCACCCAGGGTATCACCTCTCCGGATCATACTACCGTATTATACGGCAATATCATGAATAACGCCGGCATGAAACTAGATGATTTTTCCCGCCATCTGCCTTATCCATGCTATCTTGAGCATGACTCCAAATCTTCTGCTTTTCTGGAATTATGGAATCATCCTGAACTTGACAGCGCAGTCGTCTTTCTGCTGAACCGAAATCTGGGCGGTGCAATCATCACAAATCATCTGATCCACCAGGGCAGTTCCATGCACAGTGGAACTCTGGAACACATGTGCATTAATCCGGATGGTCCACTCTGTTATTGTGGAAACCGTGGATGCCTGGAAACCTACTGCTCTGCCAATTCTCTGGAACATGCCGCAGATATGACAGTAAAAGAATTTTTCCCTCTCCTGCGCGAAAAAAAATCTCCCCAGCTTACACAAATCTGGGAAGATTACCTCAATCATCTGGCTTTCGCCATGAAGAATTTAAATCTTGTTATTGATGCGCCAATTATTATCAGCGGATATCTGGCACCTTATTTTACGGAGGAAGATATTGAGTATCTGGCAGACCACATCAATGCTTCTTCACCATTCGCCCTGGACAGAACCCATATCCTGGTCGGCACGAACGGACAGTATACACCGGCGATTGGAGCTGCGTTGTATTATGTGGAGAAGTTTATTCAGGCAGTATAATTATTACACTCACGTACCACCAATTGATTGTTGACACACTGGTCAATGTCATGCAAAATTCGCATAAAAATACCTGCTGTAGAGATATTTTTCAATATCTGCAAACAGCAGGTATTCTTTTATTTAAGGCTTAATGAGAACCAATAATTCAGTGGAGATCCTGACATTCCATTGTATGTCTTTCCAGGAGCTTTATAATAGGCCGGTTTCTTTGTTGTATGGTATTCTACATTTATCTTTGTCACAGTTTTCAGTGAAATCTTTGCTCCATTTTTCATATTCTTAAATGCATAACGTCCATTACTGTTTTTATACGTAATCTGGATGTTATCAATCTTGTAACCAGCTGCAGGAGTGATCTGCAGTTTCGCCGTACCAGTCTGGGTTAATGCCATTTTCGGCTGTCTGTAACCTTTAAGTACAGATGCATAATCCTTATTTCCCAGTTTGAAATTCTTAAATACCGAATTGAATTCCTTAAATGTAACTCTGGATGAAAGTTTATATGTTTTTCCATACTGCTTTACAGTGAAACTGATGGTTGTCTGGGTGCCGTCTTTGATTACGTAGTCATCTTTTCGGTCAACATAGATTGCGTTCAAACCATTCAGTTTAGCTGCCTGAAAGTTTTTGTTAGATGATTTCACATTGGATACAACTGCCGAATCTGCCAGATTTCCAATATACAGATTTTCCTCAACAACTGTCATGTACGGATTACCTGATCCCTTTTCTTCTCCGATGTTGTATCTGGAAATCTTCTGATATCTCAATGTCTGTGTTTTCAGGCAGGCCGGCGCCGCCGCTGCATTCGCCACAGCCGGAATCCAAAAAACTGCAATCAGACAGGCAAACAGACTGCATAAGAGTAAACGGATTTTCTTCATTTTCATCGTCCTCCTTGATTCTTTGGTTTTTATAACAGAATTATAGAAGAGTCTGGATAAGAATGCAATGTACTACGAATATAAAATAAAAAAATGCTGCAAGCTACATATCAGGTGTTATGCGGCTGTGGCACTTTTTTATTTTCTCTAATGTCCTAAAACGGAATGTCTCTCTTTTCTGCAATATATCAGTCTCTGTTGATATACCAACTTCAACCTTCCGTACCCCATTTTTCTCTAAATTTTTCTACCTCTAATCCATTTAACCGGCAAAGCCCACTGCCATACAATGTAGAATTCTCTTCCGAATTCCTGAAGCATTCAATTGCTTCCTGGCTGTTCTTTGCAACTGACACATAAAAATTTTGTGACATCACCGCAGACTTTACGGTGATGCCACATGTTTCAGAAAATTTTCCTATTTTATCTGATTTACAGTATCTCTCTTCCTACTTTACCTTAAAAAGATTATAAGCATCTTCATCATTGCAGTCCATATCCTCTGCAATCTGAAGCATCTCACGATATTCGGATGCCTGAACTGAATCCTTCGGATTAAACTGAACATCTGTAGGAAGCACAGCTATATATTTCTTATCTGCACTGCTGCCTGCCACTGCCCAGCTTGGAAACTCTTCATAAGAATTATCTCCCCAGTCATATGCCATGATCGTAAGTACGGTCCCTCCGAAACCATCTTTCTTTGCACCTGAATGATAAATTTTCAGAGTAGTGTTATTTACAACCTCATACTCCCAGTCAATATATGCCGGAAACTGCACAGAGAAATAATCATTCTCCAGAATCGTGTCGCCTCCGTCTGGAGTATACTTTAGATTAGATGCAATGTTAAATCCGGAGTCCGCTACAAGATAATTCTTATTTACATACCCTTCGATTCCATTCTTGGAAAAGCCATACCAGTAATCTCCATCAAGCCAATTGCTGACATAGAAAATATCTCCGTTATACAGCTTCTCCACTTCATTAGAAGCATCAAAAGCCGGAGCCGACCGAACCGCCAGATATCCCTTCTCAACATGCACCACATAAGGATCAGCCGCCTTCGTCTCCGCCCAAGCAGGCTGCACCAGAAGCACCAACGCAAGAAAAACTACTGTTAAACTCTTGATAAATGCCTTCATTTCATACATCTCCTTTCTTATCTGTACGTTGTTTCCGTAGTTATATTTATAATATGATTTTAGAGGAATACATACATAATGTCAACGTGCAAATTCTACTGGAACGGTACGCTCATTTTGAAATCATCGGTATATCTATTCTGCAATTGCAATTTCCAAAGGAAAATAAACATATCCCTTGCTGTATTTTTTCCCTTGCTTTATATATAAAAACAGTTCACTATTCCACCGATTATTTATCAGAAGATTTGTAATATCATACGCCGGATTATCCTCTTTAAACTTTATTGTTTTTACGATTCTTTTGCCATTACTGATTACCAGGCTCTGACCTTTTATCCCTTTTATATAATCCCGATATCCTTTATGCGTCAATTGAGGTTTCTTTATCTTATCTGTTCGATTTGACAGAAGCAGCATATTTATATTCTTTACTTTCATCGTCTTTACATTGCTTTTCCAACTCTGGCTCTGCAGGTAAATCTGTATCTTCGTTCCAGTCTTCTGTTTCGGAATTTGCACATCCATATTTCCTACTGTAAGCCCTTCCGGGGTCGTGCATTTCTTCTGAAATAAGATTTTTCCATTTGCCTTTATTATCAAGCTGGCATTTTCATACTCCGGATTGATCACAGCACCGCTATTATCATAAACTACACAGAATTTCTCTGTCTTATTTGTAATTGTCCTATCTAATACGAAATCATAAGGATGAGCAGCCGTTTCCACCGGTAAACCTTCCGTCCCATCCGTCACAAACTCCCAGTAAATAGGCTCTTCATCCGCCCACACTGGAACCATTCCGGCAGAAACGCTCATTGCACACGCCATGATTACTGCAATTAATCTTTTCCTCATAAAGAATCCTCCTTCTTAAAGCTGGCGGCATTAAATATAGATCTTTGCCTGAAACAAACAAGTTCTCTGCTCAAAGAATAGCATAGTTGTGGATTTCTCTGTAATTTATGTTTTCATTATAGCCCTTACCAGTATTTTTTTATATAACTAACGGCATCTTCTTCTGATAAAGAAAACTCCTTCATAAGGTTCTTTATTACAGCATCTTTATTAATATTAAAATTTTTGCAGGTACGAATCGTTGCCTGAATTCCTTTCTCTATTCCTTTTTCAATTCCTCCCTGCTCTGCTTTTTTCTCTAATTCCTCCAATGCACTGCACATATTGATTCTACCTCCTTTTTGTTCCATCTCCAAAGCTTGACTTATCAGACGCTGTGATTGTGTAATCGCTCCAATCACAATGCCCAGTTCCGATGAAATCTCATGTTCTTTATATACTGTATTGATTTTAGCATAATTACGCTCATAAATAGAACGGCTAATATCAAACACTGTATTAACATCCGAATCATGGAACTTAAGTGCTCCACTTGTTCTTAACTCAATCAGATTCATTTTATAATCTGACACCAATGTTCTTATCTTATCAGGAATTTCCAACATATCCATCAGGCACAATGGCCCGTCCCACGGATTTTCTCCATAATAAACACAGAGACTTATCACTGGATGAAGTCTATCTGTTTTCTTCATATTGGAAAGGAATTCATCTGATGTCGTAAAATCTTTATCTTTTCGGTTCTTTGCTGCAATCTCATTATACTCTTTTAAATAAGAAAAAGCATCTCCAATCATATGTCTCAATGGCATCGCATAATGTATCGTTACTGTTCACTCCGTTCTCAGCAGCAAAGCACACGTCATCTCAGCCTCAGTAAAAAGATTTTTACAGCAAAAAGGACAGTGCAAAATCTATTGATTTTGTACGCTGTCCTTTTCTGTTTCCAATTAGATATCCTCTACATTGAATGCAATATGCAAATTATTTCATTTCTTATCCATATAATTTTATCTCTGTCCCTTATCGTAAGGAATTCCTTCTGCCTTCGGTGCGCGTGATTTCTTGGAGGAAACAGCAAGCACAAGCAGGGAAATGATGTATGGGAGCATCTTATAGAATGTTCCCGGGATGTTCAGGGATGCGAGGAAGTCGAAGCCTGAATATACGTTGGACAATGCACGGAAGAGTCCAAACAGTAATGCTGCCAGAGCGATCAGATTCGGTTTCCACTGTCCGAAGATCATAACGGCAAGTGCCAGGAATCCGAAGCCTGCGACACCGTTCTCGAATTTCCATTCGGAAACGCCGGCTGTGATGTACACGATACCGCCGAGTCCGCCAAGGAATCCGGAGATCAGGACACCGATGTAGCGCATTTTATATACATTGATTCCCACGGAGTCTGCTGCCTGCGGATGTTCTCCGCATGCCATCAGTCGTAAGCCAAGACGTGTGTGATATAAAACAACGTTTGCAAGGATCAGAAGTACAATCGTGATGATCATAAACCAGTTAATCTCGAAGCCTGCGATCTTTACGATGGAAAAGGCTTTCTTCTGGTCAATGTACTGGATGGTGGATGCTACGTTGTTTGGGTTCTCTGCCATGTTGATGGCTTTTACAAATACAGTTGCTGCTGCAGTTGCCAGCATGTTCATTGCAGTTCCGACCAATGTCTGGTCTGCGTTGAAGTTGATGGCTGCTACTGCGAGGAGAAGTGAGAATACCATTCCGAATACCACACTGCCGATGACTACGCCGATCACCATAGCTGCCGGTGAAAGGTTCGGCATGTATTTCATAACCAGTGCGCCGCCAAGTGCTCCTGCAACCATGATTCCCTCAAGACCAAGGTTAATGATACCACTTCGTTCAGAGAAGCATCCGCCGAGTGCAACCAGTAATAAAACGGATGCATAGATCAGGGTATACTGTAATAATAATGCCATGCTTATTCTCCTCCTTTCTTCGCTGCTACGTTCTTTTTCTTATCTTCAGATTTCTGGATCCTGCTTCTCATTACGTGTTTAAAGAATAATACAAATCCGCAGAAATAGATAATGAGTGCTGCGATCAGGTCGGAAATCTGTGAACAATAAACCATCTTGTCTACATATGCACCGCCGCTGGTGATATGCTGGATAAAGAATGAGGAAAAAATCACGCCGATCGGATGGATACCGCCGAGGAATGCAGCTGCGATTCCGTTGAATCCCATATTCGGGACTGCTGTCTGTGCGCAGGACCACTGTTCGATTCCACATAAGTACAGGAATCCGGCTCCAAGTCCGGCAAGTGCACCGGAGATTGCCATTGTAAGGATAATGTTTTTCTTTTCTCTCATACCTGCATATTTTGCAGCATTGATGGAGAGACCAGTTGCTTTGAGCTCATAACCTAATTTTGTCTTATCAAGTACAACCCATACCAGGATGGCAAAAATAACTGCCAGCGGGATGGCGATGGTTACATAACGGTTATCCGCAAATAAATGCTGAAGTCCCAGATGCGGGATCAGTGCGTTCGGATTGTTGGTGCGAAGCGGAAGTGTATAAGTAGTTCCGGATTCTTTTACTTCTGTAAGTACAGTGTTTACAGCATACAGGCTGATCCAGTTCAGCATGATGCATGCGATTACTTCGTTTACATTCAGGTACGCTTTTAATGCGCCTGCGATGGCACCAAGTGCTGCGCCGCCGAGCATTGCCAGGATCAGGCATACCCACCATGGCGCATTGTAATGGATACCGAAATACAGGGCAAATCCTGCTCCAACAGAATACTGTCCGGATGCTCCGATATTAAACAGGCCTACTTTATAGGCAAATAAAACGGACAGAGTACACATCAGAAGCGGTGCTGTTTTTGCAAGGGTGCTTCCGAAGTATTCCAGTGCAACTTCCGGTCTCGGGAAATACAGGAAGTTCTGCAGGATTGCGGTGATGGCTTTTCCTGCTCCTGCCGGATTGATGGCGAGAAGTACCACATAACCTACAACCAGTCCAAGTACAATACAGAACAGGGATGCAAGTAAAGTCTGGACAGCTCCATTCGACAGTATATTCTTTTTCTCTTTATTCATCTCTTAAACCTCCTGTCTCTTGGCGCCTGTCATGTAAAGGCCAAGTTCTTCTACTGTTACTTCTTCCGGTTTGAATTCTCCTACGATCTCGCCCTCGTACATCACAAGGATTCTGTCGGAAACATCCATAACCTCATCCAGTTCCAGACTGACAAGAAGTACTGCTTTTCCTTTGTCGCGCTCTTCGATGATCTGTTTGTGGATCAGTTCGATAGCACCTACGTCTACGCCTCGGGTCGGCTGTACAGCGATCAGGAATGACGGATCTTTGTCGATTTCTCTGGCTACGATAGCTTTCTGCTGATTACCGCCGGACATGGTTCTTGCTACTGTCACTGCACCCTGGCTGGATCTGACGTCAAATTTGTTGATCAGCTTTTCTGCATAGCTTCGGATTTCTTTTTTCTTAAGGAAACCGAATGTGTTGGTAAACTGTGGCTTGAAATAAGTCTGGAGTACCATGTTGTTCTCCAGTGAATAATCAAGTACCAGACCGTGTTTGTGTCTGTCTTCCGGAATGTGGCTCTCTCCGAGAACGGATCTCTGACGGACAGATGCCTTTGTGAGATCCTGGCCATTCATATGGATGGTTCCGGATTTCAGATCTGACAGACCGGAAAGTCCGTATACCAGCTCGCTCTGGCCGTTTCCGTCGATTCCGGCGATGCAGACGATCTCGCCCTCTCTTACCTGGAATGATACATTTCTCACTGCATCCTTCTTATGGTTCTCACCGGCTACTGTCATTCCCTTGACATCCAACACAACTTTACCCGGATTCATCGGTGCTTTGTCTACTTTAAAGCTGACATTTCTTCCTACCATCATGGCGGAAAGTTTTTCTGGAGTTGTGTCTTTGATGTTGACGGTGTCAATGTATTTTCCTTTGCGGAGGATGGTGCAGCGGTCAGCTACTTCCATGATCTCGTTCAGTTTGTGTGTGATAAAGAGAATGCTTTTTCCTTCTGCTGCAAGGCCTTTCATGATCTTCATGAGCTCTGCGATTTCCTGTACGGTAAGCACGGCAGTCGGCTCGTCGAAGATCAGGATTTCGTTATCACGGTAGAGCATCTTCAGGATTTCGGTTCTCTGCTGCATTCCGACTGTGATGTTCTCGATCAGAGCATCCGGATCTACCTGGAGATGATATTTCTCAGACAGCTCCATGACTTTCTTTCTGGCGTCGTCTTTTTTCAGCAGGCCGTATTTGGTGTTTTCTACTCCGAGGATGATGTTATCCAGTACGGAGAAGCATTCTACCAGTTTGAAGTGCTGGTGTACCATACCGATCTGCAGGGCATTGGCATCGTTTGGATTCTTGATCTCTACTTTCTTTCCGTCTTTGCGTATCTCGCCTTCATCCGGCTGGTACAGACCAAACAGAATACTCATCAGCGTTGATTTTCCGGCTCCATTTTCACCGAGAAGTGCATGGATCTCACCTTTTTTCAACTGAAGCGTAATATTATCGTTTGCCACAATTCCTGGGAAACGCTTGGTAATATTCAGCATTTCAATTGCATATTCAGACATATTATTATTTCCTTTCCATTTTTAATTAAATCCTGTAAGGTTACTGTTTCGTGCAACATTTCCAGAGATATTTTGACATATACAGGTCAAAATTCCGAAGCATGCGGTGCTGAGAATGAAATGAACAGTAACCATGTAAGTTCTGAAAAACTTACCAGTATTCCGTCTGATTTATTTGATCGTACCCTGACGTACATTTAATTTTACAGATACCTGTGGCATCTCATCAGTGCTGTTGTTGACTTCAACTTTGCCGTCAAAGATGTCTGCTACGAGTTTCTTGTAGTCTTCCAGTCCGAAATCATCGTTCCACTGAGTGGTATCCTCCGGAAGTCCGACATAGTTCAGGGACATATCGTCTTTGGATACAAGACCAAGGTTCTCTACTTTTCCTACGTGTTCTTCCCATGTTCCGTCATAGATGATGGAATTGAGCATGGAATTTACGGTTGCTGTAAGGCTCTTCATAGCTGAAGTGATGGTCATTCCCTCGCCGTATGCGTCGATAGTCGGAGACTGATCGGAGTCAACACCGATGATCTTTCCACCTACTTTCGCTGCTGCCTCTGCTGCTGAGGTGAAAATACCACCGCCGCATGCGAAGACAACTTCTGTTCCGTTGCTGTACCAGGTGTCCATAGCTGCTGTGATCTCTGTGGATCCATAGAACTGACCGCCGTATGCATACTCAATAGTCACGTCATCTGTGATTCCCATTTCTTTTGCAGCTACGTCAATTCCCTGTACATAACCGTATCCATAACGCATAACTCCAGGAACTGCCTGACCACCGAGAAATCCGAGGTGACGGTATCCAAGTTTTACTGCTGTATATCCTGCAAGGTATCCTGGGATTGCTTCCTGATAGATCGCAAGGTAGGTGTTTTCTGTATTATAATAATCAGCTACATTGTAGGCATCCGGGTCATCATAGTAAGCATTTCCTACTGCTGCCGCACCGATGTCACCTGCGCTCATATCCAGAACAATGAATTTAATGTCCGGATATTTGAAAGTAGTGTCTACAACTGTCTGGGCAAAAACATAGCCAGGCATTACCAGAATATTGTAGCCTTCTGCTACCGCAACATCGACCATGGCTGTTCTGGCATAGTCTGTGTCACCGTCTGGTTTCTTGTAGGTAAAATCAATGTTATGTTCGTTGCAGTAATCTCTGCAGGCTTCATAAGTTGTCTGGTTAAAGGACTGGTCCGTGATGTCTCCTGCGTCTGTGATCATGCAGACTCTGTATTCGGAGCTGCCGGTATTCTCTGTGGCTACGGACTTTCCGCCGCATCCGGATAACATGAGAACCAGCATTGCTGCGATCAGCAGGATGGACACTGCTTTTTTACATTTTTTCATGCGTTTTGTTTCCTCCATTGTAATGTGTTGCTGCTCACTCCGTGAACAATAACGGTTATCGTTTTCTTATTCTGCTGTAAATCTGCGGTTTTATCCGTTGCAAAATGTATCGGACAAATGTCCCTTCAAAATCATTCTTACCTTTCTGACAAGGTTTTTGATTTTCGGAATAAAGGAAACAGAATTTGAAGTTATATCCCCTTTATGCCAGCTGACTTCGCTTGTATTTACAACATAAATTCAAACTTTTTAAATAATATCATAAATTATGACATTTTATAGAAGTTTTTTTCTCATCAGTGAATGAATTTTACGGGACTTTTTTCCTGCAATACACAAAAATGCCTGCTTAGGAGATATTTATAATATCCGCCGTCAGCAGGCATTTTATTATTTATTCGTTTTTGTTATTGATCTGTTTACCCGATCCATAACATCAGTAACACATTTTCTTTATTCATTGATCAATTTATTATTTACATATTCAAATCCGAGACGATTCACTGTATCCGCAAAACGTTCGCCTGCGATTCCTTCGTTTTTGAAGAGATTGATGGCTTTCTCTACTACGTTCATTACCTCTTCTTCATCCGTAAAGATCTTGGTAAGTGTAAGTCCGTGAGCGACTCTCTTGCCCCAGCGGCCGCCTATGTAGATCTTGTAACCGTTCTGGTATTCTGTAACTGCGCCAAATGGGCATCTGCCTTTGCAGCGGCCGCAGTGATTGCATTCTTCTGGATTGATATAGATTTTGCCGTCTACTACTTTCGGAACTGTTACCGGACAGTTCTTCGCGATCTGTCAGACTTTGCATCCACGGCATTTCTCAATATCTGGCTTCGGGATTCGCTGACCGATGATTCCAAGGTCATTCAAATTTGGTTTTACGCAGTTGTTCGGGCATCCGCCTACTGCGATTTTGAATTTATGTGGTAGTGTTACGTTATGATATCCTACATAAAAACGTTCGTGAATCTTTTCGCTGAGTGCAAATGTATCGATCAGACCGTACTGACAAGTGGTTCCTTTACAGGATACAACCGGTCTCACCAGACTTCCGGTTCCACCGGTAGTCAGACCATGTTCTGCCAGAAATGCGATGGTATCTTCGATGTTCGCATATGGTACCCCCTGAATTTCCAGGCTCAGGCGGGTTGTCATCGTAATTTCGCCGTTTCCGAATTTCTCTGCTGCATCGGCAATCGCACGGTGCTCGTCTGTAGTGATGCGGCCGTTTCTTGTGATTACCCGGATGTTGAAAATGTCATCGTAACGTTTATCCTTTAAACATCCAAGACCTTTCACACGTTTGATTTCTTCTGGGCTTAGCTTTGTGCCGGAAATTGTTTCTTTCTCCTGTTTCATTTGAGTTCTCCTCTTTTTCTTGCACTTTAGTATTGCTCATTCCAGCCACTTATACTGCAAAAAATCTTATTGTTTAGATAAGTTCCCCTATTTTTTGCAGTATATTTTCTGTTACTGTCTACTTGACACTATCCTGAGACATGCGACGCAAATGTATTTTTCATTTTACTCAAACTGGAATCTTGTTTCTTATTGATTATAGAGCTCATAAATGATAAAATCAATTCATTAGTTTTTATGAAATAATAAGTTAAATTTATCATATGTTAATAACGAAATACTAAAGATAACTCATACTCCAGGAGGCGAATCCTATGTTGGATCATAGAACTGAAACTTTTATGACTGTATGCAATGTTATGAACTATCGCGAAGCAGCTGAACTGCTACACATTACACAACCTGCCGTCACACAACATATACAGTTTCTGGAAAAGGAATACGGCTGCCGTTTTTTTCTCTACGAAAACAGAAAACTGATTAAAACACCCGCTGCTCAGATGCTGGAAGAACATTTACGTTCTGCACAACAGCGTGAGAATTTTCTCCGTGAAAAGCTCAAAAATAATGGCCTTCGTGAGCTTCGCATCGGCGCCACAAAGACCATTGGAGACTATGTAATTACTGACCAGATTCATAAATTTCTGGACCAGTCTGATACTTCCCTGACATTGATCGTTGATAATACAAAACATCTTCTTCAACTACTTGAACAGAATGCACTGGACTATGCCATTATCGAGGGATATTTTGACAAAAACAGATTTGAAAGCCAGCTATACCGCAGAGAACCTTTCGTAGGAATCTGCCCGAAAGACCATCCATTTGCAGGAAAAGAAGTCTCCGTAGAAAACCTTCTGTCCGAAACCCTCATCCACCGCGAAAAAGGCTCTGGGACTCTGGCCATCCTTGAGGATAAACTCCTAGAACACAACGAATCCCTGGAACGCTTTCACCGCCATATCTGCATTTCCAGCTTCAAAATGATCATCGACCTTATCAAATCCGGATATGGAATTTCTTTCGTATATGAAGTTCTTGCTAAAAGCGATCCGGAACTTGGGATTTTTACGCTCAAAGGAGAACCACTGATCAGGGAGTTTAATATTATTTATCTGAAGTATGCGGAGGTTGAGGAGAAGATTGGGTGGTTTTTGGATTGATAAAATTTCTATTTTCATATGTTTCCAAAAAAGTGTTCAAATCCGAACACTTTAAAGAACCCAAATACTACAATATCTTCTCTGAATTCTAAGCCTTGATTTTTCAAGGTTTTTTCTTTGTCCATAATCAAAATCCCCCATTTTTTTTAAAAAATACTTGACAAATCCCTCCAAAAATGTGGCGTTTCACGCCTTGATCAATAAGAAATTTCTTTTTTGGCTCTGCCGATTATATTATTTTTGAAATAGAGGCATTATCATGTTACCTGTTTATTCACCTGGATCACATTCCCTTTATCAGGACTTCTTTATCTCTAACTTTTTACTTTATTACCCGGATCCTTTTTCTATCCCCAGCCAGACCTGGAAGATCATCATCCAGGTCTGGCATCTGGATCTTCCTCAGACTACAAATATCCTTATGGACTCTTATTCTAAATTTTGGCCTTCTCCACGAGATCCTGCTTTCATGCTGCGTTCTTACCTGCTTTCTATTAAACTCAAGATCACTTCCATTACTGATTGGGTATCCAGGCTCAAAGAATGTCCTTTATATGCCATCATCAGTGGATTCTCCCCTGATGATGTACCAGGCATCGGTACCTTTTATGATTTCTTCCGCCATATCTGGGATTCTGACCAGAAACATCTTTCTGTCCAGCTCAGACATAAAAAGAAGATTATAAATTAGAAGACGGCAGACACCGTTCATCTATGATGTGGTACTGCCGCCTCTACTGCACCATGATGCTGCAACATCTGGATGCATGGGAAATGCCATCTATTGAGGCATTCCAGTCATTATTAAGTTTAGACGCTTAATAATGACAGTTTACGTCATACCATACTTTTTTTCAAGACATAGTTTCAACTATGTCTAAAAATCATGCCTATTGAAATGTTATATTTTCAATCAGAACAATTTTCTTCTATCAAAACGCTATATTCAGTTTTATTCGACTTTGTATTTACTAAATCTAATTAACTCCGAGAAGTTATTAAATAGATAATGCCTATAGCAATCCTCTAAAATAATGCATCTTAATCCAGCCCATCAGAGTGTGAAATCCTGCGTCAGATATCTTTGCCGTGCGTCAGCACGCCCGCAGATATCTTCCTTGTCTTTCGCACTCTGCTGAACTGCCTTAAATGCATTATTTACGAGGATTGCTATAGTTTATACTCTTTTACCCAGTATATCAAAAATTCTTACTACTACATAGCAATATTTCTGATTATAACAAATTAATCTGGCAGGCTACTCTTCAAGCAAAGTCTTCCCCACCCTACTTCCTCATTTGGATACACCTCATACCCCTGCAGTGGCTGCGCCCCTCTTCTGAGATATGCTTTTACTTTTTCCCCATAGAGATACGGATCATTCCCATTAATAATCCCCCACTGCATAAGCAACGCCGCTGCTCCGCTGACAAAGGGGGCTGCGAAGGAGGTTCCTGTTACTGGGCTGCAGCCACCGCCTGGGATTGGGGCTACTATGTTTACGCCGGGAGCGGCCAGATCGGGTTTGAGGCAGGGGAGCATTCGGCTGCCGCGACCGGAGAAGTCGGCGTAGGCGTTGATCAGGGAATCGTAAGCTCCCACTGTGATGATCCTTGAAGATGTTGAGGGGATTGTGAGGGTGCCGTAGGCTCTGGGGGTGTAGAATCCGGTTCCGCGGTTGAGGGTACTGCCGCCGGGGAGCCATAGGTAGTATTCTCCGCCTCGGACGCGTTTTCCACTTAAGATGATCTTCCAGCCGCCGCTGTCCACATAAGTTTCCACCGGAAGGAAATCTATGTAGATTTCCTGGGTTACATGGTAGGGGCCTGGTTTGCCATAGTAAATCAGGAGTTCTGTATTTCCCAGTCTGTAGCGCTGAGGGCCAAGCTGTTCGTAAAGTGGTCCGATCCTGCTGCCGGAGGGATTGGCGATGTAGATATCCATTTCGTCCTCGTAGGATTTCCATAGCTGTACATTCAGTGTTGGTTCTCTGCTGCTTATAGATAATTCTACCTGGCGGGTCTGACCCTGGCTGAGTGTTCCGCCGTCATGCAGTGGCTGGTTTCCATTGTTTCCTGTGCCTGTGCAGATTGCAAGTCTGCCCATGGAGGAAACCATATCTATATAAGTCTCAAGTAATGAATCACCTCGGTGGGATCCATAGTTGTTTCCAAAACTGAGATTGATCACCATCGGTCGTCCCATAGCTAACGCCTGGCGCACCAGATAATCAATCCCCTGTATTAGTTCTGTAGTCCTTGGAAATGCGTTCTCTCTGGGAACTCCCATCTTCACCACCAGCAGATCACTTTCATATGCAACTCCCTGATTCACTCCATCTGACGCCCGCCCATTTCCCGCAGCAATCCCAAGTACCGAGGTTCCATGTCCACTGTAATCCATGGACGGAACAAGGCGCCTGCCCTGGTTTTCTCCAAGTGCAAGCGCCTCATCTATTTCTTCTTTCGTATATTCTGTTCCTGTTACATATCCCTGCGGTGGATTTCCTTGTATGCTTTGATCCCATAAACGTAAAATCCTGCTGCTTCCGTCTGCATTTCGGAAGTCAGAGTGAAAATAGTCTACGCCCGAATCCACAACTCCTACCAGAATTCCTTTTCCTGTCAGTCCATTTCTGCCGGTCTGCACTGTCCGGATGCAGCTTGTTCCTTTTGCCTGAAACAGCTCAAAATACAGGCGTTTTGGCTTTTCCATAAATTCCACCTGTACTCTGTCGGAATAAGCATCTATCTCAGATTCCGGCAAAGTCACTACTGCATAGCCACCCAATAATGGGACTACCTGAATGCCGGTTCCCGCCAGTCCACTCTCCGGTCCGCTATATTTCACGATCACGTCCCACAATCGCATAGCTGAATCATATCCCACATTCAGATTCTCAGACTTTCTCCGTTCCTCTGGAGCAGCATCCATTGCAAGGTTTAAAAGATTATCTATTTTCTGATCTACCATAAATGATCCATTTCAGTTATACACATACTTACATTTATTATATACATTTGTTCTGATGTTTTCTCATATCTTTTCTTTAACAAATTTAATCTCACGTTCATACATGTTCTCCTCACATCGTGCAGACTAAACCGGCTTTATATCTTTTTTAGCTATAAATGAGCAAATTTGAAAAAATGCACAAAATTATCCTGCTAATTTCATAAATGATTCAAAATCATTGCTTGCTTTTGCACATGGAAGCAGATACTGATACTTTTCCTGATGAATAACACTACAGATTAGATGATATCCATCTTGAAAAGATCGATATTCACCAGTTCCTGTGACACAAATATAATG